>NZ_BAAAVI010000099.1:0-25446 GCF_039534445.1 Streptosporangium fragile
CCGGCCGGCCCGCCGCGCGGGGCCCGCCGCCAGGCCCCCCCGGCCGGAGGGGCCCGGCGCGCCTGCCCGTCTCGGGACGCGCGGCCCCGCGCGCTTCGAGGCGGCGGGCGGATCCACCAGGCCACCGGGTCCCGACGGGACGCGCAGGCCGGGACACCCGCGCGGCGAAGAACCCCCGGCGCCCACCGGGCGCACCCGTCCCGCGCCGGGGCGCGGGCCCGAGCGGCCCGGCGAGGCGGAGCACGCGGTCGTCACCGCACGCGGCGGAGGCGGCGGGACGAGACCGCCGCGGCCTCCCGCGCGCCCGGCCGCGGTGCTGCGCCTGGGCAACCCCCGCCGGCGCATCAACATCGGCCTGATCGTGATGACCTTCGTGCTGTCCATCTTCGCGGGCCGGCTCGTCCAGCTCCAGGGCCTCGACTCGAAGATCTACACCGCGGAGGCCGCCAAGCAGCGGGTCCACGACGAGACGCTCGCCGCCAGGCGGGGGTCGATCACCGACGTCAACGGCCACGAGCTCGCGCTGACCCTGGAGGCGCGCGAGATCTTCGTCGACCCCTCCGAGGTGGGCGCGGCCCAGCGTGACCGGGTGGCGACCGTCCTGGCCAAGGAGCTCGGCGAGTCCAAGGACCGCGTCGCCGCCCTGCTGGCCAACCCCGCCAGCCGCTACCAGAAGGTCGCGGTGACCGACCTGTCCGTGGCCGAGCGGATCATGTCGTACGAGCTCAAGGGCGTCGGCAGCAAGCACCGCTACCGGCGCGACTACCCGGGCGGCGACCTGGCGGGCACCCTGCTGGGGTTCGTCGGGGACGACGGCACCGGCCTGGCCGGCCTGGAGAGCACCTTCAACGAGGTCCTCGCCGGCCGCGACGGCAAGCAGCTCGTCGAGACGGGTCGCGAGGGCCAGCGCATCCCGATGACCCGCAGCACCCTGCAGGCGCCCGTCGAGGGCAGGAACGTGCGCCTGACCATCGACCGAGACGTCCAGTGGGCCGCGCAGAAGGCCATCACCGAGCAGGTCCGGGCCACCGGGGCGCGCACCGGCAGCGCCATCGTGCTGGACGTCCAGACCGGCCAGGTGATCGCCATGGCCAACGCCCCCGAGCTCGACCTGAAGAACTGGGAGAAGACCCCCCAGGAAGACTGGGTCAACCGCTCCGTGACGGAGGTCTTCGAACCGGGCAGCACCAACAAGGTCATCACCGCCGCGGCGGCCCTGGAGTCGGGCGCCGTGCGGCCCGGCACGGTGTTCACCGTCCCCGACCGGATCAGGTGCGCCGACCAGGTGCTGAAGGACGCCCACCCGCACGCCACCGAGCGCCTGACCTTCTCCGGCGTCGTGGCGACGTCGAGCAACGTGGGCACGATCCTCGCCGCCCAGAAGATCGGCGACCAGAAGCTCCACTCGATGCTGCAGCGCTTCGGCTTCGGGACCAAGCCGGGCAGCGGCCTGCCCGGGGAGGAGGCCGGCCTGCTGCCCGACTGGAAGACCTGGTCGGGCAGCCAGCGCTGCACGGTCTCCTACGGCCAGGGCGTCTCGGTGACCGCGCTGCAGACGGCCAGCGTCTACCAGACCATCGCCAACGGCGGGGTGCGCGTCACCCCGCAGATCGTGGCCGGCACGACCGCCGAGAACGGCGCGTTCGTGCCCTCCGCGCCCGGCAAGCGGACCCGCGTGATCAGCGAGCGCACGGCCAAGGAGGTCGCCGCCATGCTGGAGGCCGCGGTGAGCGAGGAGGGCACCGGCGGCCTGGCCGCGATCGACGGCTACCGGGTGGCCGGCAAGACCGGCACCGCCATGCGCTACGACACCCGCTGCCAGGGCTACTGTGGATACACCGCGACATTCGTGGGCTTCGCCCCGGCCGACAAGCCCCGCCTGGTCGTCCTCGCGGTGGTCCAGGACCCGAAGAAGGAGGGCTACTACGGAGGGGAGATCGCCGCTCCGGTTTTCAAGAAGGTGATGACGTTTGCGTTGAAGAGCAAGAAGGTTCCGCCGACCGGAACACAGCCGCCCCCGGTGCGGATACGCGCCGGGGAGTGACGAGTGCCGGTACGCTCTCGCCGTGCGTCCCCCGTCGTCCATGCGACCTTCAACCAGTTCGCCCCGTCCGCTCTCGGGGCTGGCGAGCCTGCTCGGCGCGCCGTCCGGCACGTCGCGAGCGCCGCTGGCCGCCGTGTCCGGGGTCACCATCGACTCGCGCCAGGTGCGGCGCGGAGACCTCTACGTCGCGCTCCCCGGGGCCACCGTCCACGGGGCCGACTTCTCCGCGCAGGCCCTCGCCGCGGGGGCCAGCGCGATCCTGACGGATGAGGCCGGCAGGCGTGCCGCGGTCGCGACAGGGCTTCCGGTCCTCGTCGTGCCCGACCCCCGCGCGCTGCTCGGGCAGGTCGCCGCGTGGGTGTACGGCAACCCGGTGGCGGACGTGACGGTCATCGGCGTCACCGGCACCAGCGGCAAGTCCACCTCCACCTTCCTGCTGGAGGCCGGGCTGCGCGCCGCCGGGCACCGGGCCGGCCTGATCGGCGGGGTGGAGATCCGCGTCGGTGAGCTGCGCTTCGCGCCGAGGCTCACCACCCCGGAGGCCAGCGACCTGCAAGGCCTGTTCGCCCTGATGCGCGAGCAGGGCGTCACCGCCGCCGCCATGGAGGTCTCCAGCCACGCGCTGGCGCTGGGCCGAGTCGACTCCGTCTTCTACGACGTCGCGCTGTTCACCAACCTGTCGCAGGACCACCTCGACTTCCACAAAGACCTCGACGACTACTTCGCGACGAAGGCCCGGCTGTTCACCCCCGAGATGAGCCGCGCCGGCGTCGTCAACATCGACGACCCCCACGGGCGCGAGCTCCTCGGCACCGTCAAGATCCCGATGACCACCTTCTCTGCCGAGGGCGCCGCCGAGGCCGACTGGCGGGCCGCGGACGTGCGTCTCGGCGCCGAGGGCAGCACCTTCCGGGTGGTGGGCCCCGGCGGCGTCGAGGAGGCCGCCACGGTCGCCCTGCCCGGCCCCTTCAACGTGGCCAACGCCCTGGGTGCGATCGTCGCCCTGGTGGAGGCCGGGGTGCCGCTGCGGACCGCGGTGGCGGGCGTCGGCACGGTGACCGGGGTCCCGGGCCGGATGGAGCGCGTCCCCGGCGGTGAGGACTTCCAGGCCGTCGTCGACTACTCGCACAAGCCGGGCGCGGTGGAGTCGGTGCTGCGCTCGCTGCGTGAGATCACCGAGGGCAGGCTCATCATCGTGCTCGGCTGCGGCGGTGACCGTGACCGGGGCAAACGCCCGATGATGGGCGAGGCGGCCGCGAGGCTGGCGGATGTGGCCATTCTCACCAGCGACAACCCCCGTTCCGAGGACCCCCTGCGAATTCTCGCGGAGATGATGGACGGAGTGCTGGGTGTGCCCCAGGACGGGCGCGCACATGTGATCATTGAGCCGGACCGCGCCGCGGCCATCGACCTGGCGATCGGCCGGGCAGGCTTCGGCGACGTCGTCGTCGTGGCCGGCAAGGGCCACGAGCAGGGCCAGTACGTCGGTGACAAGGTGCTCCCGTTCGACGACAGGCAGGTCGTGGCCGACGCGATCGTCAGACGGCGGAACCGCACCGGGCGCCGAAGCACATATGGAGAGTAGGGAAGACGTCATGATCCCGTTGCCGCTGGCCAGGATCGCCGAGATAACCTCGGGCGCCCTCACGGGCATGGCCGATCCGCGCGCGGTGGTGCGCGGTCCGGTCGTCATCGACTCCCGCGCCGTCGAGCCCGGGTCGCTGTTCGTCGCCATCAAGGGCAACCACGTCGACGGGCACGACTTCGCCGCCCGGGCCGTCGCCGCCGGCGCGGTCGCGGTGCTGGCGGCCCGGCCCGTCGAGGCTCCCGCGGTCATCGTCGGCGACACCGTGACGGCCATGACCCGGCTGGCCACCGCCGTCTGCGCCGACCTGCCGGAGACCACCGTCATCGGCGTCACCGGGTCCGCGGGCAAGACCACCACCAAGGACCTGCTGGCCAGGCTCACCGCCCGGATCGGCCCGACGGTCGCGCCCTTCGAATCGTTCAACAACGAGATCGGCCATCCGCTGACCGTGCTGAAGGCCGGGGAGGACACCCGCTACCTGGTGCTGGAGCTCAGCGCGCGGAACGTCGGGCACATCGCCCACCTCACCCGCGTCGCCCCGCCGAAGATCGGCGTGGTCCTCAACGTCGGCACCGCGCACCTGGGCGTCTTCGGCAGCCGGGAGACGATCGCGCAGGCCAAGGGCGAGCTGGTCGAGTCGCTGCCCGCCGACGGCGTGGCCGTCCTCAACGCCGACGACCCGCTCGTGGCCGGGATGGCGGGGCGCACCGCCGCCCGCGTCACCTGGTTCGGCCGCGGCGAGTCCGCCGCCGTGCGGGCCGAGAACGTGACCCTCGACGAGCGCGGGCGCGCGTCCTTCACGCTCCGCACCCCCTCCGGCGCCGCGTCGGTCGCCCTGCGCCTGTACGGTGAGCACGCCGTGGAGAACGCGCTGGCCGCCGCCGCGGCCGCCTACGAGCTGGGCCTGCCGGTCGCCACCATCGCCGAGGAGCTGTCGGAGGCCGAGCCCCGCAGCCGCTGGCGGATGGATGTCACCGACCGCGCGGACGGGGTGACCGTGATCAACGACGCCTACAACGCCAACCCCGACTCCATGCGCGCCGCCTTCACCGCCCTGGACGCGCTCGCGGGTCCCCGCCGCCGCGTCGCGGTCGTCGCCGCGCTGCGCGAGCTGGGCGAGGAGAGCGACGCGCTCAACGAGGAGCTGGGCCGCCTGGCCGGGAGCTCGGGCCTCGCGGCCCTGCTCGTCGTCGGCGGCGCCGACGCCGGACCGGTCCTGGCCGGGGCCGTGGCCGCCGGTGGGCAGGTCTCCGTCGCCCTCGCGGGCGCACCGGGAGCCCCGGACGGGGCGGGAGGCCCGCCGGGTGACGGAGCGGGCGGACCGCCCGGCACCGGCGCGTCCGGTGCCGCCCGGACCTCGTACGACGGCCTGTCCGGTGCCGGCGCCTCGGCCGGCACCCGGGTCGTGCACGCCGCCGACGTGGAGCAGGCCGCCGCCGAGCTGTCGGCGCTTCTCGCCCCCGGTGACGTGGTGCTGGTCAAGGGGCCGCGCGCCGCCGGGCTCGAACGCGTCGCCGAGGCGCTGCTCGGGGGTGACCGCCGGTGAGGGAGATCCTCGTCGCGGCCGCGGTCAGCCTCCTGCTGTCCATGCTCGGCACGCCGCTGGCGATCCGCCTGTTCTCCCGGCGCGGCTACGGGCAGAGCATCCGGGAGGAGGGCCCCTCCGGCCACCACGACAAGCGCGGCACCCCCACCATGGGCGGCACCGTCTTCGTGATCGCCTCACTGATCGGGTTCGCCTGCGCCCACCTGTACAGCTTCACCCCGCCCACGGTCTCCGCGGTCCTGGTGCTGTTCCTGATGACCGGTCTGGGCGCGGTCGGCTTCCTCGACGACTTCATCAAGATCTACAAGCAGCGCAGCCTGGGCCTGCGCAGCGGTGCCAAGGCGCTGGGCCAGCTCATCGTCGGGGCGGTCTTCGCGGTCCTGGTGACCCGCTTCCCCAACGAGTACCAGATCACCCCGGCCGAGACGCGCCTGTCGTTCCTGCGGGACGTCGGCCCGTCCATCGGCATCGTGGTGTTCACGATCTGGGTGCTGATCATGATCGTCGGTTTCTCCAACGCGGTGAACCTCACCGACGGTCTCGACGGCCTGGCCAGCGGCGCCACCGGCGTGGTGCTGGCCTCGTACGTGCTGATCGGCAACTGGCAGCTCCGCAACAGCTGCACCGTCCAGCTCAGCCCCAACTGCTACTGGGTCCGCGACCCGCTGGACCTGGCCGTGGTGGCCGCGGCGGTGCTCGGCGGGCTCGTCGGGTTCCTCTGGTGGAACGCCCCGCCCGCCAAGATCTTCATGGGCGACACCGGCTCGCTGGCCCTGGGCGGCGTCCTCGCCGGCCTGGCCATCACCACCCGCACCCAGCTCCTGCTGATCATCCTCGCCGGCATGTGCGTGCTCATCACGATGTCGGTGATCATCCAGGTCAGCTTCTTCAAGATGACCGGCAAACGCGTCTTCCGGATGGCCCCGCTCCAGCACCACTTCGAGCTCGCGGGCTGGGCCGAGACGACCATCGTGGTCCGCTTCTGGTTGATCGCCGCGCTGTGCGCCGCGACCGGGCTCGGGCTGTTCTACGTCGAGTGGACGCCCAGCCTGTGAGCGGGTGGCGAGCGAACCGATGAGCATGACAGTGCCGGCCACCGGGCCGGGAGGGGGAATCGCATGATCTGCGTCGCCGGTCTGGGGGTCTCGGGTACGGCCGTCGCCCGCGCGATGGCCGCCCGGGGTGAGAGGACGATCGTCCTGGAGGGCCGGGACGGCGAGCGGGCCAGGCGGACCGCCGCCGAGCTCGCCGGGCTCGGCGTGGAGGTCCGCTTCGGCGAGCCCGCCGAGCCGCCCGCGGGCACCTCGCTGATCGTCACGACGGGCTGGCCGCCGCACCACCCGCTCCTCGTCGCCGCGGCGGCCGCCGGGATCGAGGTGATCGGCGAGGTCGAGCTGGCCTGGCGGATCCGCCCCCGGGAGGCCGCGCCGTGGCTGGCGCTGACCGGCACCAACGGCAAGACCACCGCGGTCCGCATGCTCACCGCGATGCTCACCGCGGCCGGGCACCGGGCGCTCGCCGTCGGCAACGTCGGCACCCCGGTGGTGGAGGCCGTCACCGGGCCCAGCGACGTGCTGGCGGTGGAGCTGTCCAGCTTCCAGCTGCACCGCTCGCCCGGCATCGCCCCGCTCGCCGCCGCCGTGCTCAACGTCGCGCCCGACCACCTCGACTGGCACGGCTCCATGGAGGAGTACGCGCGGGTCAAGGGGGAGATCTTCGCCCGTGCCGGGACGGTCGTGTACAACGCGGACGACGCGTGGGCCGCCCGCCTGGCCGCGCCGTACGAGAACGCCGCGGGCCGCCCCGGCGCCGCGCGCAGCGTCGGTTTCACCCTCGACGTGCCCAGGCCCGGACAGCTCGGCCTGGTCGACGACCTGCTGGTGGACCGGGCGTTCGTCGACGACCCGGCGCGCAACGCCGAGGAGCTCGCCTCCTTCGCCGACGTCCGCCCGTTCGCGCCGCACAACGTGGCCAACGCGCTGGCCGCCGCCGCCCTGGCCAGGGCCTACGGTGTGCCCGCCGGGGCGGTGCGGCAGGGACTGCTCGACTTCGTCCCCGACCCGCATCGGATCGCGCACGTCGCCCGGGTCGCCGAGGTCGACTACGTGGACGACTCCAAGGCCACCAACCCGCACGCCGCCGCCGCCTCGCTGGCCGCCTACCCGTCGATCGTCTGGGTCGCCGGGGGCCAGCTCAAGGGGGCGGACGTCGAGGAGTTGGTGCGCCGCGCCGCGCCCCGGCTGCGCGGCGCGGTCCTCCTGGGCGCGGATCGGGAGCGAATTCGCGAGGCTCTGGCGCGACACGCCGGGAATGTTCCGGTGGTGGAGGTGGCCGGGCAAGACACTGGGGTCATGGATCGCGTCGTCACCGAAGCCGCCAGGCTCGCCGCCCCCGGAGACACCGTGCTGCTGGCCCCGGCCGGAGCCTCCCTCGACATGTTCAGCGGTTACCCGGCCCGAGGGGAGGCGTTCGCCCGGGCCGTGCACCGTCTCGCCGACCGGCGAGGGGAGGGGACGGCGTGAGGGAGCGGAGCGAGCGAGCGGGTAAGCGCGGTAGCGCTGCGCTCACGGTGCCGGTGAAGGAGGTGGCGTGAGCGCGGCGGCGCATGAGGGCGCCGTCCGCCCCGAGGGCGGGGCCCGCCCCGACGGCAGGGGTCGCGCGGCGAACCGGGCCCACGGGGAGGGCGGGGTCCGCGAGCATCTGCTCACCCTGCGCGAGCTGCTCAACCGCCCGCTGACCTCGTACTACCTGATCGTGGGGTGCAGCGCCCTGCTGCTGGCCCTGGGCCTGATGATGGTGCTGTCCGCCTCCAGCATCGAGGCGCTGCAGGAGACCGGCAGCCCGTTCTACTGGTTCTTCAAGCAGTCGATCTCGGTCGCGATCGGTATCCCGATCATGTGGGTCTGCGCGCAGCTGCCAGCGCGGTTCTTCCGGTGGGCCGGTTACCCGTTGATGGCGTTGTCGATCCTCGGTCTGGTGCTGGTGCTGTTCGTCGGCACCTCCCAGCTCGGCGCCCAGCGCTGGATCGACCTGGGCCCCGTCTACCTGCAGCCGTCCGAGCCGGCCAAGCTCGGGCTGCTGCTGTGGGGGGCCGACCTGCTGGCCCGCAGGGCGCGCAACGGCGTGATCGAGTGGCGCCACCTGTTCATCCCGCTGATGCCGGGCACCGCGATCCTGGCCGTGATGGTCATGCTCGGGAGCGACCTCGGGACCACCCTGGTGCTGATGCTGATCTTCCTTGCCCTGCTCTGGGTGGTGGGCGCGCCGCTGCGGTTGTTCGGCGGGATCCTCGCCGTGGCGGTGCTGGCCACCATCGTCATGATCAGCACCGAGGGCTACCGCGCCGGTCGCATCGAGGGGTGGCTCGACCCGTGGGGCAACGCCCAGGGGACCGGCTACCAGGCCGTGCAGGGGCAGATCGCCATGGGCAGCGGCGGCTGGTTCGGGCTGGGCCTGGGGTCCAGCAGGCAGAAGTGGAGCTGGATCCCGCACGCCGAGAGCGACTTCATCTTCTCCATCCTCGGTGAGGAGCTCGGCCTGATGGGCACGCTCGTGGTGGTGGCCCTGTTCGGGCTGCTGGGCTACGCGGGGCTGCGGGTGGCCACCCGGGTCAAGGACCCGTTCGTCCGGCTCGCCTCGGCCGCCGCGGTCGCCTGGATCGCCGGCCAGGCGATCGTCAACATCGGCGCGGTGATCGGCGTGCTGCCCATCACGGGCATCCCGTTGCCGCTGGTCTCCTACGGTGGGTCGGCCCTGCTGCCCACCCTGGCGGCCCTGGGCATGCTGCTCTCGTTCGCCAAGCAGGAGCCCGGTGCGCGCGAGGCTCTGGCGGCCCATGGCCCCGGACCGGTGGCGCGAGCCCTAAGCTGGCTTGGCCTGGCCGGTCCGGCGCGCAAGCGCCGGCCGGACCGCGGAAGACGATAAGCGAGCGGAAGACGATAAGCGAAAGGACCGACATGAGAGTGGTCCTCGCCGGCGGCGGGACAGCCGGTCATATCGAACCGGCGCTGGCCCTGGCCGACGCGCTACGCCAACTCGATCCCACCATCGGCATCACCTGCCTCGGCACCGAGCGCGGCCTGGAGACCCGGCTGGTGCCGGCCCGGGGGTACGAGCTCCAGCTGGTGCCCGCGGTGCCGCTGCCCCGGAGCCTGACGCCGCAGTTGCTGACCGTGCCGGGCCGCCTGGCGGGTGCCATCAACACGGCCGCGGCCATCATGGACCGCGTCCAGGCCGACGTGCTGGTCGGCTTCGGCGGTTACGTGGCGACCCCCGCCTATCTGGCGGCCCGGCGGCGCGGCGTGCCGATCGTGGTGCACGAGGCCAATCCGCGGCCAGGCCTGGCCAACCGCCTGGGCGCGCGCCTCACCGAGCACGTGTTCACCGGCCACCCCGACACGCCCCTGAACCGGGCGGAGCACGTGGGCATCCCGCTCCGCCGTGACATCGCCAACCTGGACCGGCTGTCCATGGGCGACAAGGCGCGTTCCTGGTTCGGCCTGGAGGCCGACCTGCCCACGCTGCTGGTCACCGGGGGTTCCCAGGGCGCCCGCTCGCTGAACCAGGCGGCTCTGGCGGCCGGTCCGGCGCTGCGCCGGTCCGGGGTGCAGGTGCTCCACGTCATCGGCCCGAAGAACACCCTGGAGGTGGAGCCGCCGCCCGGCGACCCGCAGTACGTCGTGCTGCAGTACGTCGACCGGATGGACCTGGCCTACGCCGCCGCCGACTTCGCCCTGTGCCGCAGTGGCGCGATGACCTGCGCCGAGCTCACCGCGGTCGGCCTGCCGGCCGCGTACGTCCCGCTGCCGCACGGCAACGGGGAGCAGCGGCTGAACGCCGCGCCGATCGTCCAGGCCGGCGGCGGCATCATGATCGACGACGCCGAGTTGTCCGCGGAGTGGATCGTCCACAACGTGCTGCCCATCCTGTCCGACCCCGAGCGCGTGGTCGCCATGTCGGAGGCCGCATCCAGAATGGGCCGCAAGGACGCGGACGTGACGCTCGCACGCAGGGTGCTGCAGATCGCGGCACAGGGGAGGGGATGAGGAGTGGTGAGCGACCGATGAGCGGGGAGCGAGCCCGACGCGGTGAGCGTAGTGGCCGGCTGAGGGATGAGGCCGGCCGCGGGGCGAATGAGGAGTGGTGAGCGACCAATGAGTCTCGTCAAGCTGGTGGAGCCGGTCGCGGCCGGTGATCTCGGGCGGGTGCACTTCATCGGGATCGGCGGGGCGGGCATGTCCGGCATCGCGCGCATCCTGCTCAAGAGGGGTGTGCCGGTCTCCGGCAGTGACGCGCGCGGCTCGGATCTGGTGAACGAGCTGCGGGAGCTGGGGGGCAGGATCCACATCGGCCACGCCGCCTCGCACATCAAGAACGTCGACACCGTCGTGGTCTCCACCGCGATCCGCGACTCCAACCCCGAGCTGGGCGAGGCGCTCCGCCAGGGGCTGCGGGTCATCCCGCGGGCCGCCGCGCTGGCCTCCGTCATGGCGGGCCGGGTCGGTGTCGCCGTGGCCGGCACTCATGGCAAGACCACCACGACCTCCATGCTCACGGTGGCGCTGCAGAAGTGTGGCGCCGACCCCTCCTACTGCGTGGGAGGCCAGCTGGTCACCACGGGGCTGGGCGCGGACGAGGGCTCGGGCGAGGTGTTCGTCGCCGAGGCCGACGAGAGCGACGGCTCCTTCCTCATGCTGGCCCCCGACATCGCCGTGGTCACCAACGTCGAGCCCGACCACCTGGACAACTACGGCGACCCGCGTGCGGTCTACGACAGCTTCGCCCGGTTCGTCGAGCGCGTCGCCAAGACGCTGGTCGTCTGCGCGGACGACCAGGGTTCGGCCGCGCTGGCCCCGATCGCCAGGGCCCGCGGCCTGAAGGTGATCACGTACGGCGAGGCGGACGACGCGGACCTGCGGGTGGGTGAGATCACTCCCGAGGGGCTGGGCGTCACGTTCGAGGTTCGCGGCCACGGGCGGGTCAGGCTGGCCGTTCCCGGGCGCCACAACGCGCTCAACGCCGCCGCGGTGATCGCCGTGGCGGGGGAGCTGGGGGTGTCCTTCGACGAGATCCGCGACGGCCTGGCGGCCTTCACCGGGGCCAAACGGCGTTTCGAGGCCAAGGGCGAGGCCGGCGGGGTGGCGGTCTTCGACAGCTACGCCCACCATCCGACGGAGCTCGCCGCGGACCTGCGCGCCGCGCGGGACGTGGTGGCGTCCTTCTCGGGCAGCGGCAGGGTGATCGCGGTCTTCCAGCCGCACCTGTACTCGCGCACCCGCTTCTTCGCCGACGATTTCGGCAGCGCCCTCGGGCTGGCCGACGAGGCCATCGTCCTGGACGTCTACGGTGCCCGCGAGGATCCCGAGCCGGGGGTCTCGGGGGCGCTGGTGGCCGGCAAGGTGCCGCTCCCCGCCGAGCGGGTGGCCTACGCCCCGCAGCGTGAGGGCGTGCCGGCCCTGGTGGCGGGCCGGGCCCGGCCGGGCGACATCGTCCTGACCATGGGGGCGGGCGACGTGACCGAGCTGGGCCCCCGGATCGTGGCGGAGCTGGCCGCGCGGTGATCCACGCCAGCGGGCGCGGGTCGCCGGACGGGGGGGGACGATGAACGGGGTGTGGCGCTCCGCCTTCCTGGCTCTGCTCACCGTGGGGGTGGTGGGCACCGCCGCATGGCTGGTGTTCTTCTCTCCGGTCCTGGGGGTGCGGGAGATCCAGGTGGTGGGTAACGCGAGCCTGTCCGCCGAGCGGATCCGGCAGGCGGTGGGGGTGGCCCAGGGCATGCCCCTGGCCACGGTGGACGTGGCCGAGGTCGAGGGCCGGGTCGGCGGGATCCCGCAGGTCGAGTCCGTGGCGGTCAGCCGCGGCTGGCCGGGCACCCTGCGGGTGGAGGTCGTCGAGCGCGAGCCGGTGGCGGTGGTGCCGTTGGCGGGCAAGTCGGGGCTCATGGACCGGAACGGGGTGGTCATCGAGGCCAGGGCCGTCGCGCCGCCGACGCTGCCGGTGCTCCGCGTCGACCGGCCGGGGCCGGCGGACGCGGCGACCCGGGCGGCGCTCACCGTCATCGGCGCGCTGCCGGAGAGTCTGGCCCGCCAGGTCGCGGAGGTTCTCGCGCCCTCTGCCGAAACGGTATCGCTACGCCTGAAGGACGGCCGCGCGGTCGTGTGGGGTGGGGGCGACCGTCCGGCGGACAAGGCGCGGATCCTCGTTACGCTGCTCAAACGTCCCGCGGACACCTATGACGTGAGTTCGCCCGACGTTGTGACGGTGAAATGATCTCCCTGGATCGCGCGTGTCGCCGAAAAGGACGGCCGACGACACGCCGGGCGCGCTTGCGGCGCGGTTAGTTGACCCACCTGGAGCGCAACTCCTACTGTCCGTATCACTCCTCAGGTTGACATAAAGCTAAATCTCAACTTGAGGGTGAGGGTTTTGGAAACGACGGCACGGGACCCCGTGTCGCATGAAATTGCAAGTCAACGAGCGGAAAGGCCCCTCGTCGTGGCAGCACCGCAGAACTACCTCGCGGTCATCAAGGTTGTAGGAATCGGCGGAGGCGGAGTCAACGCCGTCAACCGGATGATCGAGGAGGGACTCAAGGGCGTCGAGTTCATCGCCATCAATACCGACGCCCAGGCGCTGCTGATGAGTGACGCCGACGTCAAGCTCGACGTGGGGCGTGAACTCACCCGCGGCCTCGGCGCGGGGGCCAACCCCGAAGTCGGGCGCAAGGCGGCCGAGGACCACCGTGAGGAGATCGAAGAGGTTCTCAAGGGTGCCGACATGGTGTTCGTCACCGCCGGAGAGGGCGGTGGCACGGGCACCGGAGGCGCCCCGGTGGTCGCCAACATCGCGCGCTCCCTGGGGGCGCTGACCATCGGTGTGGTGACCCGGCCCTTCAGCTTCGAGGGGCGGCGCCGGGCGATGCAGGCCGACGCGGGTATCGAGACCCTCCGCGAGGAGGTCGACACCCTCATCGTGATCCCGAACGACCGGCTGCTGTCGATCTCCGACCGGCAGGTGAGCGTGCTGGACGCCTTCAAGGCGGCCGACCAGGTGCTGCTCTCCGGTGTCCAGGGCATCACCGACCTGATCACCACGCCCGGTCTGATCAACCTCGACTTCGCCGATGTGAAGTCGGTCATGTCCGGCGCCGGCTCGGCGCTCATGGGCATCGGCCACGCCCGCGGCGACGACCGGTCGGTCGCGGCGGCCGAGATGGCCGTCTCCAGCCCGCTGCTGGAGGCCAGCATCGACGGCGCCCACGGTGTGCTGCTGTCCATCGCCGGCGGCTCCGACCTCGGCCTGTTCGAGATCAACGAGGCGGCCCAGCTCGTGTCCAACGCCGCCGCCCCGGACGCCAACATCATCTTCGGTACGGTCATCGACGACGCCCTCGGCGACGAGGTGCGCGTCACCGTGATCGCCGCGGGCTTCGACGAGCCCGCTCCGCAGGCCAAGCCGCTGCCGCAGCAGACCTCCCGCCCGCAGCAGCCCGCCTCGCGCCCGGCCCCGCCGCCCTCGGCGACGCCCCCGGTCCGCCCGATGGCGCCCACGGTGAAGGCCGAGCCGCGCCCGGAGCCGAGGGCCGAGCACGCGCCGCCGTCCGTGCGGCCCGTCGTCACCCCGGCGCCCGCCCCGGCGGAGCCGCTCCCGCCGCAGCCGGCCCAGCAGATCCACCCGGTCCAGCCCGCTCCGCCGGCCCCGCCGATGCAGTCTCCGGTGGAGCAGGCCGAGCCGCAGCGCGTGGAGGAGCCGCCCGTCCCGCCGGTGTCGATCCCGCGCCCGGCGCCCGAGCCCTCGCAGCCGACCCCGATCTCGGCCCGGGTCTCCGACCCGGCCCGGCGCCGGCCGGTGATCTTCGAGGAGCAGGAGGAGGAGCTCGACGTCCCCGACTTCCTGAAGTGACCTCCGGTTCTCCGGAGTGACATTGGTCACGGGAAGGGGGCGACGGACCACCCGCCCGTGACCGGGAGAATGGACTCCGCCGGTTTGTCAGCGTTCGAGCGGCGGAGATGTGACGGAGACAACACGACGGGATGAGATCGCGGCCGGGCTGGCCCGGGTCGAGGCGGAGATCGCCGAGGCGTGCCGGGCCGCCGGTCGCGACCGCAAGGAACTGACGCTCATCGCGGTGACCAAGACCTACCCGGCCTCGGACGTCCGGCTCCTGGCCGGGCTCGGGGTGACCGACGTCGGCGAGAACCGCGACCAGGAGGCCGCGGCCAAGGCCCGCGAGTGCGCCGATCTGGGCCTGTCCTGGCATTTCATCGGCCAGCTGCAGACCAACAAGGTCCGCTCGGTGGTCGGTTACGCCGACGTCGTCCACTCGGTGGACCGCCCGCGCCTGGTCGCCGCGCTCAGCCGGGAGGCGGTCAGGGCCGGCCGGCGGATCACCTGCCTGGTGCAGATCGCCCTCGACGACGACCCCGACCGGGGCGGTGCGCGGCCCGGGGAGGCCGTCGCCCTGGCCGACGCGATCGCCGGGGCCGAGGGACTCGTGCTGGGCGGGGTGATGGCGGTCGCGCCGCTGGAGGGGGACCCCGGCCGGGCCTTCGCCAGGCTGAGGGAGATCGCCGGAAGCGTACGGGGCGCCCACCCGGGGGCGGACGTCATCTCGGCCGGGATGAGCGGAGACCTGGCTCAGGCCATCGCCAACGGTGCGACACACCTGCGCGTCGGTACGGCGTTGCTCGGTCGCAGGAAGCCCTTCGTCAGGTAATGTCCCTTCAAGTGGACCTTGGCGTCCGCGTATCCGGATAGTGGTCGAACGGTGATGGGTTCAGGAGGGTGTCGTTCCGCCCCGAACACATCGAAGTAAGACGGAGGAAGAAGCAGCGATGGCCGGCGCGATGCGCAAGATGGCGGTCTACCTCGGTCTTGTGGAGGACGACCGCTACGAGAGGTACGACGGCTACCCCGACGACGACTACGACGAGTTCGACGACACCCGGCGGGACGGCGACGAGCGCCCTGGCGCGGTCCACGACAGGGAGGACGAGGTCGACCCCGGCGTGCCCGCCCAGCGGCCCGCGACGGCGGTCCTGGAGCGTCGTACGACCGATCTGGCGCGCATCACCACCCTGCACCCGCGCACCTACAACGAGGCGCGGACGATCGGTGAGCACTTCCGTGACGGCACCCCGGTCATCATGAACCTGACCGAGATGGTTGACAGTGACGCAAAGCGTCTCGTCGATTTCGCGGCAGGTCTTGTCTTTGGCCTACATGGCAGCATTGAACGTGTTACCAACAAGGTGTTCCTGTTGTCCCCAGCCAATGTCGAGGTGACCGCCGAGGACAAGGCCCGAATCGCCGAACGCGGATTCTTCAACCAGAGCTAGAGTGCCACCATGAACAGTGACCGGCCGGACGGGTCCCGACGGGGCCGAAGGCGGCAGAGCGGAGTGGAGGCGGGGGCAGGCCGTGGGGATCGTTAGCGGGATCTTGGTCTTCGTCCTGTCCATCTACCTCGTTCTGCTGATCGGTAGAATGATCTTGGAGACGGTGCAGGCGTTCGCACGTCAGTGGCGCCCCACGGGTGTCGTCCTGGTGCTGGCGGAAGCCGTATACACGGTGACCGACCCACCTCTCAAGTTCCTCCGCCGTTTCATTCCGCCACTCCGGTTGGGTACGGTGGCCTTTGACCTAAGCTTCACAGTGCTGTTCATTGTGGTCTTGGTCTTGATCCAGCTCGTGTCCGCGCTTCGTTGATCGGGTACCGCCCTCCGGACAGACTCCAAGCGCGCCAAGGAGACCGAAATGCCGCTGACGCCCGCCGATGTGCGGAACAAGCAATTCAGTACGACCCGACTCAGGCCGGGCTACGACGAGGAAGAGGTAGACGCCTTCCTCGATGAGGTCGAGTCCGAGTTGGACCGCCTCATCCAGGAGAACGAGGAGCTCCGCGCCAAGCTCGCGGAGTGCCTGAGGGGCAAGGTCCCCGGCGGGATGGGCATGGCCATGGCTCCGGCCCCGGTCGCCGAGCCCAAGCCGGAGATGATGATGCCGCCCCAGCCGGAGCCGATGCGGGCTCCCGAGCCGGTCCAGCACCAGCAGCCTGTTCCCGTCGGCATGGGGATGCCTCCGGCCGAGGACAACATGGACACCGCGGCCCGCGTGCTCGCCCTCGCGCAGCAGACGGCCGACCAGGCGATCGCCGACGCCCGCCGGGAGGCGGACGAGACGGTGACCCGGGCCCGTCGCGAGGCCGACGACATCCTCGGCAAGGCCCGCCGCCAGGCCGAGCAGATCATCGGCGACGCCCGCGCCCGCGCCGAGACGCTGGAGCGCGACGCCCAGGAGCGGCACCGCCAGGCCATGGGCTCGCTGGTGCAGACCCGTGACGAGCTGGAGCGCAAGGTCGAGGAGCTGCGCAGCTTCGAGCGTGAGTACCGCAGCCGTCTGAAGCTGTACCTGGAGAACCAGCTCGCGGAGCTGAACGTCGCCGCCGAGGGCAGCGGCGGGTTCCCGATCGTGAGTGGTCCTCCGGCGATGTCGCACGCCGTGACTCCCGGCGGTCAGCCGACCCTGCAGGGCGCGCCCAGCCCGTTCGGCGGCGAGCCGTCGCAGCACTCGGGCGCCTTCCAGGGCGTTGACGGTCCGCACAACGACCGCCGCTAAGGTGTCGGGTCATCCCCCTGACCCGCATCCGGGAGTCTCTCTGTGATCCTTATCAGCGCTGGTTTGGTCCTCACGGCCATCGTCCTGCTCATCGCCGGATTCGTGCTGGCCAAGCCATTTCTGGTCATGTGGTCGATCGCGGTCAGCGTGCTGTCCGCGGTCTTCCTGGTGATCGGGGCGTTGTTACGCCGCCACGAGTTGTTCCCCGGCGGGAACGCCGGGGCCTCTCCGCTTTCACCCCCCAAGGGGCCGGTGCCGACCGGGCCCGTCCCCGCGCCGCACGGCATGCCGAACCGGCCTCAGGTGCCGCCGCACATGATGGCGCCGCACGGCATGCAGCAGCAGACGGCGACCGTCCCGCCCCAGCCGCGGCGCAGCCCGGCGACCGGACCGGCCACCGCCGCGAGGCGGGGCGTCCTGGACGCCGAGGCGATCGTGCTGGTCATCCCCGGCCGCAAGCGTTACCACGTCGCGGGATGCCGCCAGCTCGTCGGCAGGGATCACGAGGAGCTCACCCACGAGGAGGCACAGGAGGAGGGCTTCACGCCCTGCACCACGTGCCTGTCCGAGTTCACCGCGGCCACCCGGTCGCAGGAGGCTCCGTCCGGGGCCGAGGAGCCCGCCGGTCCCCCGACCACCGCACGGGAGTCCGCTCCCGTCGGGGGCGCCCGCGAGCCCGGTCCCCACGAGGCCACCGCCCGCTTCGCCCCGCCGTACGCACCCGTCACCCCGTCCGCCGCCCGGCAGGAGGCTCCGGAAGCGCGGCAGGAGCCCTCCCAGGCCCCGCAGTCCAGGCCCGAGGCGCAGACGGCGAAGAGCGACGTTCCGCTCACCGCGTCCGAGGCCACCGCCGTCCGGCAGGAGGCCGCGCCGTCGCCGGAGGAGGCTCCGGCCTCGCTGACGCGGTCCTATGTCCAGCCCTCTGCCTCCGGGCAACCGCCCGCAGCCCCGGCGCACCCCCAGGAACCGGTACGCCCTCAGGAGCCCGCGCGGGTCCAGGAGCCCGAGAGCCCTCCGCTCCGCGCCGCGAAGTCCCCGGCGGCCCCGGTGCCCTCGTTCCCGATCCTGCCCGTGGTCCCCGAGATACCGCACGCCGAGTCCTCGGCCACGAACTGGTTCAGCCGCGACGCGGCCACCGGGGCACTCTCGCCGGAGCCCGCTTCCGGGCCCTCTGCCGTGGCCTCGGCGTCCGCCGAGGCGGAGACCGGGTCAGCGGACCGGCCCGCCTCGCCGGGCCCGCAGGCTGTGGCTGACGGGTCCGCGGCGGAGACCGGGGAGCCCGCCGCCGGCGCCGGGGCTCCCGCCGCCTCCGGGGCGTCCGGGGACGAGCCCGCGACGCCCGAGCCTGATCCTTCGCAGACGGTGCGGGTCAAGCCCGTCACGTCCGAGCCCGCCGGGCCTGCGCCTGCGACGCCCGAGCCCGCCGGGCCCGGGGCCGAGGAGGACGAGTCCGTGGTGGTCGAGGTCGTCGAGGACGAGTCCCCGGCCACCGGAGCCGCGTCCGCGGACCGCGCGGACGACACCCCCGAGCCGGTGGAGCCGGCCGAGACCACACCCGGGCGCGCCGGGCGGACGGTGCCGGCCGACTCCACTCCGGCGGAACCGGCGCCCGTATCCGCCGCGGCGGCGACCGGTGCCCCGCCCGCCTCTGACGACCGCGACGACGACACGTCACCTCGCGGCATTCCCGCGATCAAGGACGAGCCGCGTCCCGCCTCCGCAGGGAAGGAGGCGCCGTCCGCGTCGGGCGGCGGGATGGTCAAGATCATCTCGGGTACCCGCCGTTTCCACGACGCCACCTGCCCCATCGCCAAAGGGGCCGACATCGGCGGTGCCGGTGTGGAGACCATGTCCCGCGCCGAGGCCGAGGAGGCCGGTATGAGCGGCTGCCCGATCTGCCTGACCGACCGGCAGACCGTGCGCTGACCGCTCCCGCCGCGGGGCGTCCCGCGGAACGGCGCCCCGCGCCGGCGACGACGTGAGAAGGGCCCCGGGAAGATTCCCGGGGCCCTTCGCCGTGCTGTCCCGCCGTCCCACTGTCCCGTCGGAGTTCGTGTGGCTACCGCTGTTCCCGTCGGATTTCGCGTGGCTGCCGCCGTCCCGCCGGAGGCTCGTGCGGTCGCCGACGGCCCCGGCGGTCCGCGCCGCCGGGGCCTCTCGGCTCGGTGTTCGCCGCCCGGTCCGCGTCGTTCCTGTCGGCGGGCGCTCGTTGTTCGCGGCCCGGTCCGTTCCCCGCCGACGGCCTTTCGGCGTCCGCCGGCGGGGAACGGCCGGTCAGGCCGTGGCGGGCCGGAGCTGGAAGGTCAGGTCCAGGTCGTCGCCGCGGTGGGCGGGCAGGCCGTCGGCGGTGCCTTCGGTGAAGGAGACGGCGAGGACCTCGTCGGCCACGGTCTCCCCCTGGGTGCGCAGGGCCTCGGCCAGGTCGGCGTCTCCGGTGGACCACCACACGTCGATCCGGTCGGTGATGGCCAGGCCGCTCGACTTGCGGGTGTCCTGGAGCAGGCGGATGACGTCGCGGATCAGGCCGGCATGGCGCAGTTCGTCGGTGATGGTCAGGTCGAGGGCGAGGGTCTCGCCGGCCCCGGTCTCCACCGCCCAGCCCGACTTCGGCTGCTCGGTGACGATCACGTCGTCGGCGCCCAGCCCGACCGCGCCCAGTTCGCCCGCGTCCACCGTGACCGGCGAACCCGAGCGGAGCGCCGCGGCCACCTCCGCCGGGTCGGCCGCGGCGACGGCCGCGGCGACCAGCTTGGTCTGCGAGCCGAACCGCTTGCCCAGCGCCCGGAAGTTGGGCTTGACCGTGTACGACACCAGGTCGGCCCCGATCCCGGACAGGTCCTCCAGATCCTTGACGTTGAGCTCGTCGGCGATCAGCTCGCGCAGCTCCGTGGAGAGCCCGGTCCAGCCGGGGGCGCCGACCAGGGCACGGCCGAGCGGCTGGCGGGTCTTCACGCCGCTCGCGGCGCGGGCCGAGCGGCCCAGCTCCACCAGCCGGCGCACCAGCGCCATCTGCTCCGAGAGCGCCGGGTCCAGCAGTTCGGCGTTCGCCCGGGGCCAGGAGGCCAGGTGCACCGAGCCGGGGGCGTCGGCCTGGCGGAGGACGTCCCAGACGTAGTCGGTGGTGAACGGCACCACGGGCGCCATCAGCCGGGTGACGGTCTCCAGGCACTCGTAGAGGGTGGCGAACGCCGCGGTGTCACCGGTCCAGAACCGGCGGCGCGAGCGCCGGACGTACCAGTTGGACAGGTCGTCGAGGAACTCGCTCAGCCGCCGCCCGACCCGGGCGGTGTCGAAGACGTCCATCGAGGCGGTGACCTCGGTCACCGTGCGGTGCAGCTCGGCCAGGACCCAGCGGTCGATCAGCGGGCGCTCGGCGTACGCGGGGGCCTCGGAGAGCCGGGACGGGGCCCAGGACTCGGCGTTGGCGTACAGGGCGAAGAACGACGCGGTGTTCCAGTAGGTGAGCAGGACCTTGCGGACGATCTCCTCCAGGGCCGCGTGGCCGACCCGGCGGGCCGCCCACGGGGAGCCGGAGCAGGCCATGAACCAGCGCAGCGCGTCGGCGCCGTGCCGGTCCATCAGCGGGATCGGCTGGAGCACGTTGCCCAGGTGCTTGCTCATCTTGCGGCCGTCCTCGGCGAGGATCAGGCCCAGGCACAGCACGTTCTCGTACGACGACCTGCCGAAGACCAGCGTGCCGACCGCCATCAGCGAGTAGAACCAGCCGCGCGTCTGGTCGGTGGCCTCGCAGATGAACTGCGCCGGGTAGGCCTTCTCCAGCATGTCGGCGTTGCGGTGCGGCGCCCCCCACTGGGCGAACGGCATCGAGCCCGAGTCGTACCAGGCGTCGATCACGTCCGGCACCCGGCGCGCCTCGGCGCCGCAGGTGGGGCAGGGCAGGGTGACGTCGTCGACGTAGGGGCGGTGCGGGTCGAGCCCGGAGACGTCGCGGCCGGACAGCCGGCTCAGCTCCTCCAGGGAGCCGACGCAGGTCACGTGCGACTCGTCGGCGGTGCAGATCCACAGCGGCAGCGGGGTGCCCCAGTAGCGCGAGCGCGACAGCGACCAGTCGACGTTGTTGCGCAGCCACTCGCCGAAGCGGCCCCACTTGATCGTCTCGGGGTACCAGGAGGTCTTCTCGTTCTCGGCGAGCAGTTCGTCCTTCAGCGCGGTGGTGCGGATGTACCACGCGGGCAGGGCGTAGTACAGCAGCGCGGTGTGGCAGCGCCAGCAGTGCGGGTAGCTGTGCTCGAAGTGGCTGCCCCGGTAGAGCAGGCCGCGCTCCCTGAGGTCGGCCGTCAGGCCCTCGTCGGCGTCCTTGAAGAACTGCCCGCCGACCTGCGGCACGCTGTCGAGGAAACGGCCGTCGGGGCCGATCGGGTTGACCACCGGCAGGCCGTACCGCTTGCAGGTCGTCATGTCGTCGGCGCCGAAGGCGGGCGCCTGGTGGACCAGGCCGGTGCCGTCCTCGGTGGTGACGTAGTAGCCGAGCACCACGTAGTGGGCGCCGGGGATGTCGACCAGGTCGAACGGGCGCCGGTAGGTGGTGTGCTCCAGTTCGGCGCCGGAGAAGGTGGCCAGCACCTCGGCGCCCTCGCCCAGCGCGGCGGCCAGCAGCGGCTCGGCCACCACCAGCACCTCGTCGGACCCGGCGGGGCGTGCCGCGACGTAGGTCACGTCGGGGTGCACGGCGACGGCGGTGTTGGACACCAGCGTCCAGGGCGTGGTGGTCCAGATGAGCAGCGCCGCGCCGAGCTCGGCCAGCGGGCCGGAGGTGACGGGCATGCGGACGTAGACCGACGGGCTGGAGACCGTCTCGTAGCCGCCCGGCTGGCCCAGCTCGTGGTCGGACAGGCCGGTGCCGCAGCGCGGGCAGTACGGGGTGATCCGGAAGTCGCGGAAGAGGAGGTCCTTGTCGAAGATGACCTTGAGGGACCACCAGACGGACTCCACGTACGCCGGGTCCATCGTGCGGTAGGCCTGGGACAGGTCGATCCAGTACCCCATCCGCTCGGTCATCTCTTCGAAGGCGTCCACGTGCCGCAGCACCGACTCGCGGCACCGGGCGTTGAACTCGGCGACGCCGTACGCCTCGATGTCCCTCTTGCCGGAGAGGCCGAGCTCCTTCTCCACGGCGACCTCGACGGGCAGCCCGTGGCAGTCCCAGCCGGCCTTGCGGGGCACGTTGTAGCCCTGCATCGACTTGTAGCGGGGGAAGACGTCCTTGAAGACGCGGGCCTCGACGTGGTGCACGCCGGGCATGCCGTTGGCGGTGGGCGGGCCCTCGTAGAACACCCAGTTGGGGCCGCCGGCGTTCTGCTCCACCGAGCGCTCGAAGATCTTGCCGTCCCGCCACCGGTCGAGCACCTCGTGTTCGAGCGCGGGCAGATCAACCTGCGCGGGAAGAGCGCGGAAATAGGCGGACATGACGGGTGGGACCTCCACACGGCGCTGGAACGGGCAGTGGTGTGGAGGGACGAGACCTCGCGGCCCCGCGGTACCACCCTCCTTGACCTTCACGTGGAAGGCCCTCTTCCTTCGGCCTGCTGCCGGTTCTACTGGGCCGTCGCGACCTCTCGCGGGTCGTCTCTGCCGTTCTTCCGGCGGCTCCGGGGTGATTTTCCCCCCGTGCCTCGCCCCGGGCTCGCACCGTCCCCGGGTCGCTCCTGCGAGGGGGACGGAGGTAGTTGTCCCCATCAACGCTGTGCAGGTTCCACACGATAACGCACCGGCCCCCCGGAAGCTTCCCCGTATTGGTGAGGGCTGGGCGGAATCAGGGGGAAGGGGCCGGATGTTACGGGAGTGGTAAACATTGCGGCGGGTCGTTTGCCGTTCTGTTATGGCGGACCTATGCTTCCCGCACCGTTTACCGCATTGGAGACGGTCCGATCGAGCGAGGAGGCCGCCATGGCCGCGACCGTGCGCGCAGGCGAGAGCGCGGTATTGCCGTCACAGAACGGTGTCGTCGTCACCTGGTCGGCCGAGGAGCTCGCGGAGGTGCGCGCGCGACTGGCCACGGAGATTCGCGAGCTCAACGAGGAGATCGCCAAGGCCGAGTCCGAGATCGCGGCCGGCGACGTCACCGACGGCGCCGGCGACGACCAGGCCGATGCGGGGGCCAGGACGTATGAGCGCGAGCGCGAGATCGCCCTTACCCTGAACTCGCGCGACCTGGTCGCGCAGAACGAGCGAGCGATCGCCCGGATCGACGCGGGGACCTACGGAGTGTGCGAATCGTGCCATCAGCCGATCGGAAAGGAACGCCTCCAGGCGTTTCCGAGGGCGACGCTGTGCGTGGCCTGCAAGCAGCGGGAGGAGCGCCGCTGACCGGCGACGTCGCGGACGGGGCGGTTCCGGTCGCCCCGCTCGTGGCACGGCGGCGGGTCGCCGTGCTCGCGACGATCTTCCCGATCGTCTACGCCCTCGACCTCGCCACGAAGACCCTCGTCCTGAGGACCCTGGAGGGCAGGGAACCGGTCGTGATCATTCCGGACGTCCTCCAGTTCCGGGTGATCTTCAACTCCGGGGCGGCCTTCGGCCTCGGCGCGGGCATGACGATCATCTTCACGTGCGTCGCGGCGGGAGTCGTGACGGCGATCCTGCGCACCGCCCGGAACCTGCGCAGCCTGCCCTGGGCGGTGACGCTCGGCCTGCTGCTCGGCGGGGCGCTCGGCAACCTCACCGACCGCGTCTTCCGCTGGCCCTCGGGGTTCGGCCGGCCCTCGCCACTCCAGGGGCACGTGGTCGACTTCATCGAGACCTTCCCCGGGCACTTCCCGATCTGGAACGTGGCCGACTCGGCGATCGTCTGCGGCGGCATCCTCGCGGTCTTCCTCGCCTGGCGGGGCTACCAGATCGACGGCACCCGTGATACAGGGCAGGGCAAGCAGGAAGGGGAGGGGCGGAACGATGGCTGACCGGCGGAGCCTCCCGGTTCCCGACGGGCTGGAGGGCGAGCGCCTGGACGCCGCCCTGTCGCGCCTGTTCGGGCTCTCCCGCACCCGCGCCGCGGAGCTGATCGTGGCCGGTGACGTCCTGGTCGACGGATCGCCCGCCGCCAAGTCCGACCGGGTCCACGGCGGCGCCTGGCTGGACGTGACCCTGCCGCCCCCGCCCACCGCGCCGATGCCGGTGGCCGAACCGGTCCCCGGCATGCAGATCGTCTACGAGGACGACGACATCGTCGTGGTCAACAAGCCGGTCGGCGTGGCCGCCCACCCGACCACCGGCTGGACCGGCCCCACCGTGATCGGTGGCCTGCTCGGCGCCGGGCACCGGGTGGCCACCAGCGGCGCGGCCGAGCGCCAGGGCATCGTGCACCGGCTCGACGCCAACACCACCGGCGCCATGGTCGTGGCCAAGAGCGAGCACGCCTACTCCCGGCTGAAGCGGGCCTTCAAGGAGCGCACGGTCGACAAGCGCTACCACGCGCTCGTCCAGGGCCACCTCGACCCGCTCCGCGGCACCGTCGACGCGCCGATCGACCGCCACCCCGTCGGCGACGGCCGGTGGGCGGTCGTGGCCGGGGGCAAGGAGTCGGTGACCCACTACGACACGCTGGAGGCGTTCCGCGCCGCGTCGTTGCTGGACATCAAGCTGGAGACCGGCCGGACCCACCAGATCCGCGTCCACATGTCGGCGCTGCGCCACCCGTGCGTCGGCGACATGCTCTACGGCGCCGACCCCACGCTGGCCGCCCGCCTGGGCGTGAGCCGGCAGTGGCTGCACGCGGTCTCGCTGGCCTTCGAGCACCCGACGACGGGCGAGTGGATGTCCTTCACCACCGACTACCCGGACGACCTGGCCCTGGCCCTGGAGCTCGTCGCGGCCGACTACTAGCCCCGCGTCCCGTACGGGATCCCCGGCGTCCCGGGGAGATCACCCGCGGTGCCGGACCTCGCCGGAGCCCGGCCCGGGCCGGCGCGGAGCGTGCGGAGGACGGGACGCTCCCGCCGCGGGCCGTCGCTCCGGGGCGGCGGTCAGTTCTTCTTCCCGGACGTGTTCGCCGGGGCGACGTCCCTGTCCCTGGCCCTGCCCTTGCCCCTGTTCCGGCTGCCCACGACGACGCCGCTCGTGCCGCTGCCGGGCTCGACCCGGTTGTCGGAGTGCTCGTCCTGTGGCCCGGCGCCCTCGCCGGGCCCGCCGCCGGTGTCCTGCCCGGCGTCCTCGTCGGGCTCCTGCTCCGGCTGCTCCTCGCTCGGGGGCTCGTCGCCGGAGCCGTTCCCGGAGTCGTCGCGCGAGCCCTCGTCCGAGGGTCTGTCCGACGGCTTGCCGGAAGGTTCGCCGGAGGGCTTGTCGGAGGGCTTGTCACGGGGGGTGGAATCGCCCTGGCCGGACCGCTCCGGGGCCGGGCGGGAGGGGGAGCCCTCGTTCCCGCCGCTCCGGGCCGGGGTCGGCGCGGGGTCCTGCCGCGCGGGCAGCCTGGCCTGATCGGGATTGTTCTCCGGTTTCTCCGGTGTGTCGCTCTCGGCGGGGACACTCGCCGAGGTCGGCGGGTCCGCCGGGGGCGGGCCGGGACCGTCGGAGGCGACCCACGCCATCCCGCCCGAGGCGAGCCCGACGGCGAGCACCGCCGCCGCCATCGCGGACATCGCCGGGCGCCGCCGCCTTCCGCCGGGGGCGGCGGCCGGGACGGGCACGGGCGCCGCCGGG
>NZ_BAAAVI010000100.1:0-24691 GCF_039534445.1 Streptosporangium fragile
GAGCAGCGCGCCGGCGGCGGGACCGTGACGGCGACCAAGACGTTCGGCGCCGCCAGGCGCGGGTACGTGGCGGTGATGGTCTACGACGGCAAGCACCGGGAGCCGTCCTCGCGCGGCTTCGAGTACGTCATCGCGGAGGCGGCCCCCAACACCGCGCCCGTGCTCAGCGCCGGTGGT
This sequence comes from Streptosporangium fragile, assembly GCF_039534445.1. Lineage (NCBI taxonomy): Bacteria > Bacillati > Actinomycetota > Actinomycetes > Streptosporangiales > Streptosporangiaceae > Streptosporangium > Streptosporangium fragile. Next base: position 178 of record NZ_BAAAVI010000100.1, read on the forward strand.
GACGTCGAGCTGACCGTCGGCGAGCAACTGCAGCGCACGGTGACCGTCACCGACCCCGACTCCACCTCCTGGACCGCGACGGTGAACTACGGCGACGGATCCGGCGACCAGCGGGTGACCGTCACCGACCGGAAGGTCGCGCTGGCCCACACGTGGAGCACCGCCGGGACCTACACCGTGACCGTCACGGTGACCGACGACGGCGGCGAGAAGGCCACGGCCACCTTCACCGTCACGGTGGTGCCGGCCCAGCCGCCGAACCAGGCGCCCACGGTGACGCTGACCGGCCCGGCCACCGTCACGCAGGGCACCACCTGGGTCGGCCGGGGCACCTTCACCGATCCCGATTCCACCGCCTGGACCTACACCGCCGACTACGGCGCCGGGCCGCAGGAACTGGAGCCGACCGCGGGCCAGCTGAAGTTGGAGCACGCCTTCACCGCCGCGGGCACCTACACCGTCATCCTGGCCGTCACCGACAACCAGGGCGCCACCGGCACCGCGCAGGTGACCGTCACCGTGACCAACGCCGCCCCGGCGGTGCAGCTGACGGCGCCGGTCACCACCGCCGAGGTGGGGCAACAGGTCACCCTGACGGCGTCGTTCACCGATCCGGGCCGCACCGACACCCACACCGCGACCTGGACCGTCGGCGACCGCACGGTGGCCGGGGCGCTGGCCGAGCACGGCGGCAAAGGTACGACCAGCCTGCCGTACGTCTTCACCAAGCCCGGCATCTACCCGATCGCCGTGACGGTGACCGACACCGGGCGCGGCGCGGGCACCGCCGACACGGTCAAGGGCGGGAAGGTGTTCGTACGGGTGTATGACCGCTCCGGTGCCCTGACCGGCGCCGGCACAGTGGCCTCGCCTGCCGGGTCATGCCGGTTGGAGACCGCCTGCGAGAGCGAGGCCGGGGAGGCGTCCTTCACCGTCACCGCCCACTACCCCGGCAAGAAGGGCGGCCCCAAGGGTGAGCTGCGGTTCACCGCTCCCGGGTTCAGCCTGACCGACGCCTCCTACGATGTGCTGGTGGCGGCCTCTGGCACGGCCACGCTGCGTGGGACCGGGAAGGCCGCGAAGACAGCGGTGACCTTCGAGGTCACCGGGGTCGACACCGGCGCGACGGCCGGTCACACCGACCAGCTCCGGTTCCGGGCGTGGGACGACAGCGGCAGGTTGGTCTACGACAACCAGCCCGCCGGTGCGGCTTCACCCGCCGCACGCGGCACGCTGCGCGTCAGCGGCCGACTCTGACAAGACCCGCGGGTCTCGTGGCGAACACTCGCCACGAGACCCGCGGGGCCCGACTCGGCCGCTCCCTCCGTGGGACGGACCGATCGGGACGAAAGGCAGGAACACCGGGTCCCGCCCGGCCTACCAGGCCGGGCGGGACCTTTCATGAGGTGGGCTGGCTCCGTCATGGACCGGGTGAGGATGTGGGAGGGCGCTTTCGTGCACGAGCACATCCAGGGCCTGAAATGACTATGAGCACCCTCGCCGGAGGCGAGGGTGCTCATAGTCATCAACCTAAACCGGAGTGCGCCGCCAGGGACTCGAACCCCGGACCCGCTGATTAAGAGTCAGTGGCTCTTGTGTCGGATGCTTACGCAATGTGCCCGACGCGTCACTCCATACAGAAATGCCCGTGTCAAGAATGTCCAAAAATGTCGCTTGGTGTTTCAGGGCGCCGTTAGCCAAAGAGCAACCAGCGAGCAACCGACGGCGTGATTACGTGGCCTTGACCATTCCGATTTGATCGGATTTGGGGTGCTGATACTACATCCGCAGATTCACTGAGATGGGGTGGTCTCGTCTGCGGTAGTGGCTGAGGAGTGCTCGGGTCTGGTGGAGGCGCCGGCTGTAGGACCAGGCCAAGACGTGGTCGGTAGCGTTGGCAGCGGGGATGAAGAGCCGGGCCAGGACCCGGCAGATTTCGATGACGGATGGGGCCTTCAGGATGATGGAAGGGCGGTGCGGTGCGCGTCGTCTCTTTCTTGGTCGTCGTCGGGCTGGTCGTGGGCGAGCAGGCGGGTGCGGGTGACGGTCAGGAAGGGCAGCGCGAGCATGATCATGGTGACCTGCCGGTACCATCCCTCCCTGGTACTGGTTCAGGCCGAGAAGATCCTTTCCGTGCTCGTTGTTCTCCTCGATCTTTCAGCACAGGCCGGCGGCGGAGAACAGGACGGGGATGGTGGTGTCACGGATGGTGTGGGCCAGGAAGCTTGATATCGGCCGGTGTGGTGAGGCTGCGACAGATCAGCACGGTGTGGCCGGGGGCGGTGTACTGTCCGCTGAGGGTGATCGCGGCGGTGGCCCAGCCGTAGCGTCGTTCGCGGTGCTGCCCGGGCCGCAGGAGCGGCGTTCCCAGATGGCGAGGTTGGCCGTGGCCAGGAGGTGGGCGGCCGATTCATTGTGGCCGTGGATCCTTGGTCTAAGGGGACGGCCAGGACGTAGCTGATCGCGTGCTGGTGGCAGAAAGCGCGCAGGGTGGGATCGCGCCCGTAGCCGCTGTCGGCGTACAGGAAACGAAACGGTGTGCCCGCAGCTCGTTTTTCGGCCGGCCTGGCGATGACGAGCTCAGGCTTGGCGGCGAAGGCGATCTGTTCGGGGATATGGGCTTCGGCGCGGCGGGCGGGGTCGACGGTCCAGGGCGCGGGCAGGTACAGGCGCCGGTTGATAAAGGCGCGCCCGTGCAGTGAGACGTAGATGATCATGGGCCTGACCTGACAGTTCTCCACCTGGCCGGTCCGTCCGCAGTATTGATGGGCCACGCCGACCGATCTGATGCCCTTCTTGATCGCGCAGATGTCGTCGACGACCAGTCGGACAGTTGCCAGGAGTTCTTAGGAGGTACGTCGCCAGGAAGGAACGGACCAGGTCACCGAAAACAGCGCGGTTCCGGCCGGCTGAACAGCGGACCGGCGATACGGTCGGTCAGCGCCTGGACGTCGATATCCCAGGACATAACGAGATCGTAGGTGAGCCGGCACGTCACGTACCGACATTGTGCCCACCACAGCCATACATCTCGCGAATTTCATGATCTACAGATGCAGTACCGGTGGGGCTGGGTCGAGTTGCTGATCAGGTTTGGAAGGTGACACGCCCGCTGTCAAGCTCTTGTGAGAGTAGAGACTTTCTTATTCCCACAACGGCCTTCAGTAGGACCGTTGACGTTTGCCTGTGCTCGATCATCTGACGCTCAAATGTGACCGGAGTTGCCCATCCCCTCCCCGAGGGGTGTATAACGGAAATATGAGAGAGTTCTGGCGCAGCCTTGAAGTGATCATCACGTTTGGCGTCCAACTAGATCCACCTACCAGAAGAGGCTCATGTGATCACTTCATTTAAGGGGTCGTCGGGGCAGCAAGTTTAGTCACTGTAGCTAAGCGCATTAACCAGCAGTCGAAGGCACTCCAAGACGCAGGGTGCTCTTACAGCCGTGAGGAGATCTTAGTCATGGTGTTCCGCGAACGCACCACTCAGCGAATCGACGTAACCCGCCTTCCCGAGGACGTCGTGGCCCTCATCGATGCCCTTGAGCCTGGTGAGAGCTTGGTATTCGTGCGCGACGGCGCAGCGATCGCGAAGATCTCCAGTACCATCGACATGGTCCAAGGTGGCATCGTCGATCGCGACACGCCAGCTGAGGCTGATCATGCACCGATCGACTGTGACAGCGTGACAGTCGTCGCCACCGCGATGAAACTGTCGGTAGCGGCTCGGAATACGCTATCCGCCCAGCTTGGGGCAAACTACGTAGTGCTCGATATACATGCAGCTCCCGCAACAGCAGATGTGGTACTGCTACCCCCCACCAACCCGATGCAGATTACATGCTTCCGATCGAGGTTTCCAGAAGCTCGCGTTATCGTCACTGAAATCGAGGACTACGAGCTCCGAGTTCAGCACTATGGCCCAGTTAGACGACTACTTGACGCTGGCGCTGATGCGTATCTAGCTCCCGCGAGCCTCCCACACCTTGCCAGACAGCTGGAGTACGCACTCTGTCAGGGTCGCGAGATCGCGGGCGGTGCATCAACGCCCCCGCGCGTCGTATCCACTGTGGAGTCAGCACATTTAGACGCAGTCCACAGACCAACTCGCCGACGCCGGTCGCCGTTTTTCGGGTGGGTCACGCTTGCGCGTGCAATAATCGGCAACCACAGTGCTGGCTGAGACCCGGCCTTCCAACGGTACGACGATTCCGCGCCTGCCGATGATTCCATCCATGCAGGTCAAGCGGCATGTGAGTATTCGTGGAGCGTCTACCGCACATTGACGACTATGCGTCACCGGGTCATCCCGGACGTGTCCAGTACGGCATTTGTAGATCTTGGGATTCAACGGGCAAACGGAACGTAGTCGTCAGATAGTCGAGAAGTGACCTTTCCGCTGACCTACGATCTGGTCATGTCCTGGGACGCCGACCTCCAGGCCCTGACCGACCGCCTCGCCGCCCCGTTGTTCAGCCGGCCCGAACCCCGCGCCAGCTTCGGTGACCTGGTCCGGGCGCTGCTCAGCGACGTGCCCCGCAAGAACTCCTGGCAGTTGTCCGACCACATCGGCCATGCCACCGCCAACCGCTTCGAGCACCTGCTCGCCCGCGCCAAATGGGACCTCGACCGGCTCCGTGATGAGGTCCGCCGCTACGTCGTCGACCACCTCGCCCACCCCGACGCGGTCCTGATCGCCGACGACACCGCCGCCATCAAACGCGGCGACATGTCCGCCGGCGTGGCCCGCCAGTACTGCGGGCGCACCGGCCAGGTGGAGAACTGCCAGGTCATGCCCATGCTCACCTACGCTTCGGCGGCCGGGCACACCTTCATCAACCGCCGCCTGTACCTGCCCGAAACCTGGACGTCCGAGCCCGCCCGCCGCGCCCGCGCCCACATCCCCAACCAGGTCACGTTCGCCACCAAGCCGCAGCTGGTCATCGCCATGCTGGAAGAGGAGCTGGCGGACGGCACCCCCTTCCGGTACTTGTGCGCCGACTCCGGCTACGGCCGCGACCCACAGCTGCGCGCCTTCTGTCACCAGCGGGCGATCGCCTACGTCATGGCCGTGCCGGTCGATCTGCCACTGGTCGCCCTGTACAGCGGCGGCGAACCGGCCGGGCACGTGCTGGACCGCCTGCTCGCTCACGCCGGACCTGGCCTGTGGAAACGCCGTTCCTGCGGCCAGGGCAGTAAAGGCGCGCGCCTGTACGACTGGTGCGCCACCCGGGTTCACCTCGACGGCCAAGAGCCCGCCCCGGGCCATGTTCACACGCTGCTGATCCGCCGCAGCGTCAGCAGTCCGGGCGATATCGAGCTCTTCCTGGCCCACGCCATCCGCGGCACCACCATTTCCACTCTGATCTCCGCCGCGGGGATGCGCTGGAAGATCGAGGAGAACAACGAACACGGAAAGGATCTTCTCGGCCTGACCGAGTATCAGGTCCGCACCTGGGAAGGCTGGCATCGGCACGTCACCGCGGTCATGCTCGCACTGGCCTTCCTGACCGTCACCCGCTCCCGCCTGCCCGACGACGATGCTCCCGGCCAGCGCGACGATCAGGGAAAAGACCAGGCGCACCGCACCGCGCCCCCGGCTCCCGCATCGTCTTGATCCGCCCGTCCATCAGCGAAATCCACCGCGTCCTGGCCAGGCTGTTCATCCCCGCCGCCAACGCCATCGACCACGTCCTGGCCTGGTCCCAGTTCCGGCGCCTCCACCAGACTCGAGCGCTGCTCAGCCACTATCGAAGCCGCGGCCATCCCATCCCAGTAAATCTACGAATGTAATACCAGGCGCTCTCGCCCGAACCGCACGTCGGTCGAGATGGTCGCGGAGCGTGGGCGAGTAGGGAGGCCGCTTCACTGCAGTGGGGTGCCGAGGAAGTTAGGGAATCGGCCTTCAGGGTCGCGGGCGGCGCGGATCAGTCGGAACTTCGACCATGCGGACTCAGACATGATTCGGTCGGGCCTAACGGTCAGGTCACTATCGCCGAGATAGCAGCCGGCCGAATAGGGTGCAATGCCGTGCATGGTGGCGCTCAGCCATGTGCGGCACCGGGCATCGTCATCGGGCGTTTCGCATATCACGTACACGCCGAGATACAGGTCGGTCTGCACCGACAAGGCCAGGTTCGGCGGGCGGCGGGACAGCAGAGGAGTGAAGTCTCCCAGAACCGTGAATGTCTTGGCGGTAGGCAGATCGGTGAAGGCCGATACCAAGGCTGGGACCAGGGCAGGGACGGCGCCGGTGAGGAAGACGTTGTCCACGAAGTAGCGGTGGCCATTGGGGCTCGCCCGTACCTGCTCAGCTTGGAGGTCGGTGAACTCCACCGGCTCGGCGACCGTGGCCGCTAGCGCCTTGGCCGCGACCGGGCATGTGTCAAGCGCGGTTAGTGAGGCGGGACCGCCGTCGAAGGAGACGCCGCCGATGACCAGCGCCGGGGATTCGAGGCCGTCCGGAGTGCAGCCGACGGCGGTGAGTTCGACGGACGACGGTAGGTCGCGCCGCACTGCGGCGTACCAGGTCAGTACCTCCAACGCGAGTTCGACCGGGTATACGTAGGTCGACCGGGTTAGCTTCACGAATCGCGGCCGGGTACGCAGCCGGAACTCGGTGACAACACCGAAGAAACCGGGACCCGAGCCGCGCGCCGCCCAGAACAGGTCGGCGTTCTCGCTCTCGGAGCAGCGGACCAGTTCGCCGTCGGCGGTCACCACGTCCATGGACTCGATGCAGTCCGCGGCCCAGCCCCAGCCGCGGCAGTTCCAGCCGATCCCACCCTGCAGGAGGAAGCCGCCCAGAGCCATGGTGGGGTGGTGGCCGACGGGGAAGAATCGGCCGTGCCGGGAGAGATAGGGATCCAAATCCAAACCGCCGCGAACCGCTGGGCCGACCGCGACGACACCGTTGGCCGGGTCGTACGACATCGTGGTCAACAGAGCCAGGTCGATGAGCAAGGTGTCCTCACGCAGCGACCAGGCGGCCCAGCTATGGCCGCCGGAACGGACCGTGACCTGCCAGCCCTCGGACGCCGCCAACCGCACGCCCGCCGCCACGTCGGCGGCGTGGGCGGCGCGCAGCACCGCTACCGGCCGCCGAGACGGCCGTCGGTGGTTGAAGACGCGCGAGGTCGCTGCCTCCTCAAAGCCGGGGTCGCTGCCGCGCCAGAAGGCCCCGGCGAAACCAGTCCGCCCATCGTCGCCAGACATGTCACTCCCTAGGTGATTTTGCGGTGCGGCTGATCCACCAGCCAGGGAAGCGCCGCCGCTTTCCAAGACGGTTGCGGTCCGGCGGGGCGCGGAGCGTAGATCAGGTATATGAGGGCGAGCCTGCCGCTTGGCTCCTGATCGGCTCGGAGACGTCGTTCCGCAATCGCATGGATGCCTTCTCCGAGCGTTTGTTGACGGATCACATCAGCACGCTTATTTGGCAATATGAGTGGTCGGAAGCGGTCGGCGCCACCATGGTGCTCAGCAGTCGCAGTGCACGGCCGTAGAGAATGTGATCCCATTGGGCGCCTTTGGGCGTGGTGGGAGTGCCGTCGAACGCGCTGAAGTAACTACCCGATCGCAGAACCTCGCCGAGTAGGTCCGCGACACGTCCATGGTTCAGGTCCATTGCGGCCCACGCTTCTCCGGTGCCACCGACCGTCAGCAGGTCCTGTGCCAGCATCTGCCACATGGGCGCGAATCTGGGCTCGACCGGGCTGGCACCGAAGCGGTGCAGAGGGAAGCAGTGTCCGGTTACGAGGGCCAGCGTCCTGTCGCCCACCTCGGTGAATCCGACTGCGTAACCCTTGTCATGGAGCTGCCAGGACTCGTCGTTCGGGCCAACACCTTCAAGCTTAGGATTGGGGAACTGCCGGTAGGTGAAGTCTCGGATGGGGAACCGGGACAAGACTCCGAGCGCCAGGTTAGCGTCCGCCGCCAGATGCGACTCGCTGACGGGGAACGACGCGAAGTAGGGGTAGCTGGCGAGTGCGGCGAGGCGCTCCGTCTGACCCTCACGCAGTCCGTCGTAGTCATGAGCCTCTTGTAGGCAGACGACATCAGGCAGGTTGGTGTTCAGGACCGACGCGTAGTAGTCGAGCGATGGGCTTCCTGCGCGCTGGTGCGATCTTCCGAGCATCCCGCCCCCGATGTTCCACGTCGCCAGCTTTAAGACCATGCGCTGCACGCCGCCGGGAGCTTCTCGATGATCTGCTCGGGGTGCACCGCTGCGCAGCCGAGGAACTCGATGAACCGCTCGGCCATCGCCTCGATCGTCCGCGCGTCGAACAACGCCGTCGCATAGCGCCACTTCATTTGCGGTGTGGTCGGCTCACCGCCTACATCACGGCCGGCGATGAAGCGGATGTAGAGGTCGAACTTGGCTCGGCCGTGCTCGGCGATCTCCACCTCGGCGCCTAGCCCCGGGATCTTAAGCGCGGTGAAATCAGCGTTCTCGTAGGAGATCGCGGTCTGGACCAAGGGGTGCCGCGATGGCGATCGAATCGGTCTCAGTTCCTTGACGATCAGCTCGAAAGGAAGATCCTGGTGCGAATAGGCTTCGATCTCCACTGCTCTGGCCCGGCGGAGCAGTTCACGGAATGTCGACTCAGCGGAGACGTCCAAGCGGAACACCAGCGTGTTGACGAAGAAGCCGACAAGATCATCGAGCGCAGCATCGGTGCGTCCGCTGACGAACCCGCCAAGCGGGATGTCGGCTCCGGCGCCCGAGCGGCTAAGGAAGGCGGCCATCGCCGCGTGGAAAACGGTAAATGGCGACACCCGCTCGGCCTGCGCGACCGCGATCACCTGGTGATGCAATCCCGCCGGGACCGGCATCGAGACTTCGGCGCCGCCGAAGTTAGCCGACTGCGGCCTAGGCCGGTCCGTCGGCAGCTCAATTTCCACCGGCAGCCGTGCGAGTTTCTCACGCCAGTAGGCCAGTTGCCGACCGCTTACGCTGTTCGGGTCGGCGCAGTCTCCCAGGAAAGCCCGCTGCCACACACCGAAGTCGCTGTATTGCACAGGAAGTGGGTCCCACCTGGGCGCGGTGAGGTCCCGCCGCGCCGCGTACGCGGCGCCCAGGTCCCGCAGGAGCGGCACCAGGGACGCTCCATCCACGGCGATATGGTGGGTCACCAGGACTACGACGTCGTCAGCCGAGTCCGAGGTCAGCAGCCAGGCACGGAGCGGTACCTCCGCGTCGAGGGCGAACGCGTACGTCGAGATCTCGGCGATCCTGACCGCGAGCAGTGATTCGGGAAGACGCTCGACCGACATCACCTCGCGGACCGACCGCGGCTCCCGGACGATCTGGACGGCGTCTCCATCGGCCTCCCGATACACCGTGCGAAGAATCTCGTGCCGCAGCATGACGTCCCGAAGTGCCTCATGGAGCGCGTCGGCGTCGATCCTGTTTCGGGAGCGCACAACGATCGGGACGTTGTACTGCGCGTCCGGACCGCTGATCTGGTTGAGCAACCAGATTCTCGATTGTGAGAAAGACAGCGGCAGCCTACTCATCATCGGCATACTCCTTGATCACTCATCATCGGCATACTCCTTGATCAGCCTCGTCCGGTCGACCTTTCCATTGGCCGTCAGGGGGAACTCGCGAAGTCTCATCACCTCCGACGGCATCATGTACGGCGGAAGCTTGCGCCGAAGGTGGGACAGGTAGTCGGCAGGCTCTTCGAGCCCGCCGGTCGCGACGTAGCCGACTAGTCGTTCGGCGCCGTGGTCGCCGTGCATGAAGACGACGGCGTCGGATACCGCGTGATGAGTCCGCAGGGCCGCCTCCACTTCGCCTAGTTCGACGCGGAAGCCCCGCAGCTTCACCTGGGTGTCGGATCGGCCCAGGAAGGAGAGGGTCCCGTCGTCGTTCCAGCGGGCCAGGTCTCCGGTCTGGTAGAGGCGATGGCCGGGCTGTTGGGGGTCGGCGACGAACCGCTCGCGGGTCAGCGCCTCGTTGCCGACGTAGCCGTGGGCCAGGCCATCACCGCCGATGTGTAGCTCGCCTTCCTCGCCGATCGGAACCCGTTCGCCAGATCGCAGCACACACACATCGGTGTTCGCGATGGGCCGGCCGATCGACAGCGTGTCCGTGCGCGAGTTCTCAAGGTCGAGGGACAGTCCCGTGCTGAACGTGGTCGCTTCGGTGGGCCCGTACAGGTTCAGCAGCATCCCGGGGCCACCGGCCGCCAGGACGCCGCGGACCGCACCGGGGTCGAGGACGTCACCGCCGATCAGCAGAGCGCGCAATCCCCGGAAGGCGGCCGGCGCCTCGACAGCATGAGCGTGGAAGACCGCCGGCGTCAGAAACAAGGCCGAGACCGACGCGTCGTGGATGAATCGGGTCAGCTCCTGATGCACGAGCATGTCGTCCTTGGCGAGGCCGACGAGCTTTCCGCCGTTGAGCAGCGCACCCCAGATCTCGAACGTCGCCGCGTCGAACGACGCGTTCGAGCCGTGCGCGATGACGTCACGCCGGCTGAGGTGGACGTAGTCGCTATTCACGACCAGCCGCGTGATCGCGCGATGCGGTATGGCGACCCCCTTGGGCCGACCCGTCGACCCCGAGGTGTACATGACATACGCGACGTCCAGAGCCGAGCCGGGCGGCAGCCGCGGCGGCTCATCGCCACGCCGCATCGCTCGGCTCTCCAACTGGTCGAGACTCGTCGCCCCTGGCATGTCCTGTGCGCACGCGTCGGCGGTCAGAACGACGACCGCCCCGCTGTCGGCCACCATGGCGCGATTGCGCTCGAGCGGGTTCAGCTCATCAAGAGGCAGGTACGCGCCACCTGCGATCAGGACGGCGAGGTAGGTCACGACCCGCCGTACGGAGGGAACATCGAGCACGGCGACCACGTCACCGGGCCGCACGCCTCGCGCCAGGAGTTCGCCCGCGTACCGGTTCGCCCGCTTCAGCAGGTCACGATAGGTGAGCACGTCACCGCCGACCTGGACCGCCAGCGCGTGTGGAGTGCGTGCCGCCCACTGCGCCACCTGGCTGTGAAGCGTCGACTCGCGTGGGTAGGGCCTTCGCTCGCCGTGCTCCAGCTCCGCGTAACTGGTGAAGGGCATGGTAACTCCCGGATTTCCGGTTCGATCGGCTAGCTGCGGGACAACGAGGTCCGGCCGTTGACCGCTTCGACGATCGCCTTGGGCGTCCGGGCAGCGAAGAAGTCACGCATCGAGACCGAGAGGCTCAACTGCGCCCGCGCCCTGGCCACAGCCTGACCGGCGAGGATGGAATGGCCGCCGAAGTCGAAGAAGTCGGAGTCGGCGGTGATCTCCCCGGGCGGGAGAACCGCTTTGAAGATCTCTACCATGCCCTCGATCGATCGGTCGACGTCAAGCTGTTCGGCCATGCTTTCCTCCATGTCAGCCGGCTTCACTGCACGTCAGATGTCGCGGGCCGGGAGGCATTCCCGGAGATCGCGCAGCCGCGACCCTCTGATTGTGTGGGCTTCCGCCGGTGTCGTCTGTCCTGTCAGTCGTCAGGGGGACGCGCTGCGTCAACGTTGGTCGCGCTAACCTGGGATCCGGCCGCGTCGCCGCGGTGTCCGCTCTGCTGAGCCGCCCGCGTCCACTTTCGTCCATGGAGAGCCGGCTTGACGATGGACCGATGCCCGATGCACGCAAACCCGATGCCGACGACGTCCGGGCAGGCCGCTCTCTGGTACGCGGATCAGAAGAGGGCAGCGAACGGCGGCTACAACGTGAGCATCGTGTGGACGATCAATCAAGACGTTCCCGCACCGGAGATCGCGGTGTCCTGGTCGCGCCTGCGCCAAGAGGTTCCTGCGCTGTCGGTGCGCATGGGGCTGGACCGCGACGGCGCCGTCGTGCAGTGGACGTGCGCAGAGGAGCTCGCCCAGGAGTATGCCGACTTCGCGGACAGCCCCGATGCTGAGATGGAAGCCGCCGCGTTTTTGTCTGCTCGAACCGCGCGGGCGTTCGACACCGACGGCGGTCCGCTGGCCCGGCTGGTCGTCGCACGAGTCAGCCGCGAGGTCATGGTCGTGACTCTCGTCGCACATCACCTGATCGTCGACGGCGTGAGCCAGGTGCACCTCGCCCGGCGGTTCGCCGCCGCACTCCAGCCCTTCGGCGAGGAACCGTCGAGCCAGCACTACGCGGACCTGATCGACCTCGTCAGACAGGACGAGTCACGGACTCACCCAGCGGACCGCGCGTACTGGTCGGAACGAGTCGCCGGCTTCCTGAACGGCGCGGACTGGTTCGCGGCCGATCCGATGGGCGACCTCGGCGTTCGCGCGGGCCGCCGGCGCGGCGAGGTGGTGGGCGCTGATCTCGCATCGCTCACCGCGGCGGCCCGCGACCTGGGCGTAGGCCTGTACCTGCTGGTCGCCGCCGCGGTCCATCGGGCCATGGCGATGGCCGGCGTCGAACGCACCGTCGTCTGCTCGGCCGTCTCGGTGCGCCCGATCGGCGGGGCGCTCGATGACGTCGTGGGCTGCTTCATCAACCTGGTCCCGCTGACCGCCCGGCATTTGCCAGGGGAGACCCTGGGGGAGCTGGTCCGGCGGGAAGCAGCGGGGTGGCGCAGGGACCACTGCCACCGCAACCTCTCCTTGCTGGAGATCGGGGGAACCGGCAGCCCGCCCAATCGCCTGGACCGGGTGTTCTTCTCCTATCGCGAGACCGACCCGACGCTGACGTGGACCGGCCCTGGACCGGACGTTTCGGCGGACCTCTTCACCGAATACCCCGCAACGAGGAGCGATCTCACGGTTCGCGTCCTACGCGGCGTCGACCGTCTTCACTACGAGGTCGAATGGAGCACGGCGACCCCGTGGGGTGCTGTGTTCGCCGACGCACTGGAAGTGTGCTTGCAGAGCCCGAGCCGGTGATTCGGCCGACCGCGCCGCCTGACGCCGCTACCACGGCGTCAGGCGGTCACGCCTCGCTGACGGCCAGATCGACGGCGACGATCCGCAGGGTCGAGGTCGGAGGCTGCACTGTGGGCACAAGATGCAGGTGCGTGACCTCTTCGATGGGCGCCGCCGGGGACAGGCAATTGCACTCCTCCACCTTGAGGCCCGCGAATCGGTAGGCGACCTCCATCATGCGGTTGCGAGCCGTGGTCCGAAAGTCCGCGTTCACATGGACGCCCGCGCGCCGCGCCTCCTCGATGATCCACCGGAGCAGGGCGGCGCCGACGCCATAGGCGATGGTTCGGCACGACGTCGCGAGCAACCTGATCCGCAACGCCGCCGGCCGGCGTTCGAGGAGGATCACGCCGACGGCGCCGTGCGGGCCGAACTTGTCGGACAGAGCGACGACGAGCACCTCGTGGTCCGGATCGGCGATGAACGATCGCAGCGTCTGCGCCGAGTAGTGGATTCCCGTGGCGTTCATCTGACTGGTCCGCAACGTCAGCTCCTCGACCCGGTCTAGGTCTTGGTCCCTGGCCCGCGCGATGGTCATAACCATGTCGAGGCTCTTCAGGAACTCTTCGTCCGGACCCTGATGCGACGCCTGCTCGGCGTCGCGTCGAAAGCGGGCGCGGTACATCATGCGCCGCTGCCGGGAATCGGCGGTGACCACTGGCGGGCTGAACTCGGGCAGCTCCAGCAGCGACGGGATCTGGTCGGCGGCGTAGCAGCGCACCCCGGGGAGGAAGTATGCCACTTCGGCTCGCTCGAACGGCTGGTCGTCGATGAAGGCGATGCTGTGCTCGGCGAAGCCCAGCTCCCCGATGATCTCGCCGATCGCGTCCGACTTACGGCCCCAGCCGATGCGTGGGAGGATGAAGTACTCTGTCAGACCGAGCCGATCGAGCGTGCTCCACGCGTGGTTCGGGTCGTTCCTGCTGGCGATGGACTGGAGAATCCCGCGCTGGTCCAGCCCAATAACGGTCAGGCGGACCTCGTCGGCGAGATGAACCTCGCCGTCCTCCAGCAACGTTCCCCGCCACAGGGTGTTGTCCAGGTCCCAGACCAGACACTTGATCATCTTGGCTCCCCCCACGGGGTCACCTCCAGGGCTCGTCTGGCTAGGATGAGCTGCGAGACCTCCGAGGTCCCCTCGATGATCTCCATCAGCTTCGCGTCCCGGTAAGCCCTCGCCACGACGTGTCCATCCCGCGCCGCCGCCGAGGCCATGACCTGCATGGCGGTGGCCGCGCCCCGCGCGGCGTTGCGCGACGCGACGTACTTCGCGAGCACGGCGTCCGAGACCATCGACGGCGTCCTCTCGTCCCAGCTCCGGCTCGCCTGTTCACAGGCCATGGTCGCGGTCCGTGTGGCGACGAAGAGTGCGGCGATGTGCCGCGCCACCAATTGGTGCTCGATAAGCGGCTTGCCGAACTGTCGCCGGCCCTGCACGTGGTCGCGGCAACTCGCCAGGCACGCGCGCAGCATGCCGACGCTGCCCCAGGCGACTGACAGGCGGCCGTAGGTCAGAGCCATGGTCACCAGCATGGTCACCGGGAGCCTGGAGCCTGCCAACAGTGCCTGCCTCGGCAGGCGGACCGAGTCCAGGCGGACATCGGCATGCCCGGCGGCCCGACACCCGGTGGTGGCCGGTATCCGCACGACACTGACACCCGGAGCCCGTGCCGGTACGACGACGGCCGCCCCGCCCTGCCCGTACTTGGCAACGACGACGAGCAGGTCCGCGTAGGCAGCGGCGGTCGCCCAGACCTTTTCCCCGGTCAGGACCAGCTCGTCGCCCTGCTCGGCGATGCTGGACGAGATGGCCGAAAGATCGCTCCCAGCCTGCGGCTCGCTGAAGCAGACGGCCGCGAGCTCGCCCCCAGTGAGCCGCGGTAGGTATGCGGTGCGCTGGGCCCGGTCGCCGAACCGCTGAATCGTCCAGGCGGCCATGCCTTGCGATGTCATCACACTGCGCAACGAGCCGCAGAGGCTGCCGGCGTGTGCTGTCAGTTCACCATTCTCGGGGCCGCGCATCCCGAGGCCGCCCCACTCGGACGCGACTTCCGCGCAGAGGATCCCCTGAGCGCCCAGCGTGCGGAGCAGGTCGCGCGGGAGTTCACCTGCGATGTCCCAAGCGCCGGCGCTGCCGCAGACGGCCTTGGTCAGGACTTCGGCGAGCGCCTCAGTCATCGGTCAGGGCGGTCGACTTCAGACGGGAGACCATGTCGCTCATCGCGCCGACGGTGCGGAAGTTCTCCAGGTTGAGATCGTCGCCTTCGATGGTGACGCCGAAGGTCTGCTCGATGTGGACGACGAGCTCCATGGCGAACAGGGATGTGACGGTCCCCGACTCGAACAGGTCCGCGGTCGGTTCCCAGACGGTTCGCGTCCTCGTCTCCAGGAATGCGGTCAGCGCCATCCGTGTCGATTCGTCCGAGAGCTGACTCGGGCCAGCCGTGTTTGACATCGCGCCTCTCCTTGGTGGTGGATCAGATTACGGACAGTGTCGCCCAGGCTCAGTGGTCGCGCTTCCTGACAATCGTCACTCCGTCGCCGATGGACAGCAACGAGCTCTCGACCCGGGTGTCGTCACGAACCGTCCGATTCAGTTCCCTGATCGCCACCGTGGCGGCATCCTGCACCTCCGGATCGATGACCCGGCCGAAGAACAGTGTGTTGTCCAGGATGACGAGACCGCCCGGCTTGGTCAGGGTGATCGCCTGCTCGTAGTAGTGGACCGACCGTTCCTTGTCGGCGTCGACGAAGACGAGGTCGAAGCACTCGGGCCCGTCGGCTTCCAAGATGGCCGACAGGGTCTCGACGGCGTCGCCGATCCGCAGGTCGATCCGATCCCGCACGCCGGCGCGCTGCCAGTATCGGCCCGCGATCCTGGTCCAGACTTCGCTGATGTCGCA
The DNA here is from genome assembly GCF_039534445.1 of Streptosporangium fragile. Taxonomy (NCBI): domain Bacteria; kingdom Bacillati; phylum Actinomycetota; class Actinomycetes; order Streptosporangiales; family Streptosporangiaceae; genus Streptosporangium; species Streptosporangium fragile. The sequence continues at coordinate 15,991 of NZ_BAAAVI010000100.1, forward strand.
GGTGACCACCCGGCCGGCCGCGCCGAGTGACCGGGCCAGGCACAGGGTGGTATATCCAGTGAACGTGCCGACCTCGAGAGCCGAGGTGGCCCTGATGGTCCGTGCGAGCAGCGCGATGAACTGGGCTTCCTCCGGCATCACGAGCATGGCGTGCGCCACGGGGAACCGCGCGGTCTCGTTGCGCAGCTCGGCCAGGATCTCGTCGTCCCGCAACGACATCCGGGTCACGTAGTTGGCAAGGTTCGAGTCCATCTCGATCTGCGCGCCCATTTACCTGCATCCTCTAGTAGGTGTAGAAACCGCGGCCGGACTTGCGTCCGTAGTCACCCGCCGCGACCTTGTCCAGCAGCAGTCCGGCCGGGCGGAAGCTCTCGTCCCCCGTCCGCTCGTGCAGGACGGCGAGCGAGTCGGCGAGGTTGTCCAGGCCGATCAGGTCGGCGGTGCGAAGCGGCCCGGTTCGGTGCCCGAGGCAGTCCTGCAGGAGCAGATCCACGTCGTCGACTGACGCGCGGCCCTCCTCGACCACCTTGATCGCGTCGTTGATCAGGCGGTGCGAGACCCGGCTGGTGACGAAGCCGGGGCCGTCCCCCACGAGCACGCCCTTGCGGCCCAGCGCTTCCAGCATTGCGCTCGCGCGGGCCTTCACCTGCTCCGAGGTGCGCGTGCCGTGGATCACCTCGACCGTGGCGATCAGGTACGCAGGGTTCATGAAGTGGATGCCGAGCAGGTGCTGGGGATGCCGGAGGCCGGCCGCCAGCTCGTCGACCGGGATCGAGGAGGTGTTCGTCACGATCGGAACGCCGGGCCGGACGGCCTCGGAGATCTCCCGCAGCACCTTGGTCTTCGCCTCCTTGGTCTCCACCACGGCTTCGATGACGGCGTCGGAGGCCGAGCCTCCAGGTATGAACGACCGCATGTCCAGCCGTCCGGCGGCCGCGTCGCCCGGGATGGCGCGGACCAACTTGGCCAGGCGAAGCTCCTGGGCGACCTTGGCCGCCGCCGCATCCACCTTGACCGGATCGTTGTCGATCAAGGTCACGTGAAGCCCACGGGACACGCCGAGCGCGGCGATGCTCACTCCCATCACTCCTGCGCCGACCACCGTCAACCGGAAAACATCGGAAGGTTCGTTCACGCGGAATCCCATGCTCGTCGAGCCCATGCAGATATCGCACCGTGCGTTTCGGTGCCGATCGTGGGCCCGAATCGTCGTGGGCCCGAATCGGCACACAGCGCTCAAGATACGCGCTGCCGAGATCATGACAACTGTCGACGAGCAGGTCAATGCTTGTTTAGGGGCACACTGACAGATATCAGTATCGGTATTCCGGTGGCTGAGAATAATTGCCGGTATCCATCGTTGTGTTCGGGAGGAATCGATGCTGTCGCCCCTTGCGAATGAATCCTCGAAAACGTTGTGGGTCCAGGCCTTTCGCGACGTTCTAGAGAGCAACGATATCGACGGTGACACCGACTTCTTTCAGGCCGGAGGCTATTCGCTGCTCCTGCCGCGTCTGTTGTGGCGCTACGAGTCGCTCGCCGGCTGGCGGCCGCCGCTCCGGCTCGTCTTCGAGTATTCGTCACCGCTCGAACTCGCGGCTGCCGCCGACGAATACCGCAGCCGACTCCCAGCTGATGAGCCGGTCGATGAGCACGGCCCCAGTCCGGAGTGATCGTGGTCAAGTACAAGTACGTGACCGAGGACGCCGTCCGCTTCACTAAGCACGGCATAGACCTGACCGTCTACGGCCAGAATGTCCCCTCAGCCACTGTGGTGCGGGTGACCGTCGAAGAGGGACACTTCCAAGAGTTCTACGACCTCGTCAGCACCTACACGTACTACATCGTCAGCGGCGAAGGAACGTTCTACCTCGACGACGTGGCGGTCGCTGTGCAGGCGACCGACCTCGTCGTCGCCCCGCCGAGGACGCGTATCCACTACTTCGGCAGGATGGAGATCGTCCTGATCGTGTCGCCACAATACGACGCACGGAACGAGCGGCACGTCAGGTTCGTCGCCGAGAGCGAGAGCCCGTACAAATGACCGGGCCCGCTCGCTGGCTTCGCTGAACCGGAATCGCGCTAACCTCGATCTTTCGTGATCAAGGATTGGTCGGTTGAGCGGTCCGGCTGAAGGTGGAATTGCGTGCCGGAGTCACCTCGCTGGCCCGGCTGTCGCGCCGGGTGGGCGGGGTTCCACGGACCCGCGAGTGTTTCCTTTCTGGTCGTAGGGCCGGTCGACTGCTGGTCAGGTTGGGGCGGGCAGGGCCTGCAGGCGAGCCAGGGCGGTGAGGATGTCGTGGGCCCAGGGCCATCGTGCGGCGATGCGCAGACGCACGCAGCGGCCGCCGCGCACCAGTCGTCCCGGCCACGGCGAACAGGCGCAGGCGCAGGCGTTTGGGTTCGTAGGTGCAGGCGGCGGTGCCGGGCAGCGCGAGCAGCTGCAGCCAGGCCAGGAGTTCGCAGGCCAGTGCGACGAGCTCGCACCAGATCTGGTTGCCAGCGACGTGGTGCAGCGGCAAGTTGGCCAGGCCGGTGTCTTTGGCGCAGCGGATGCGGTCTTCGGCGCGGGCGCGGCGGTGGTGGCGTAGTTCCAGGTCGGCGAGCTGGCCGTGTTTGGTGTTGGTGACGAAGCAGGTGACGCGGTTGCCGTCGAGGTCGGTGAAGCGCAGCTGGGCGCCGGGGTGCGGGCGTTCCTTGCGGGCGATGACGCGCATGCCCTTGGGCCAGCCCCGCAGGTCCAGCAGGCCGGTCAGCTCGGCCACCCAGGCGCCGGGCCGTACCTGCCGGTCGGCGTCGTAGGCGGGGGTCCACGCGCTGGCGGGCAGGCGCAGTACGGCCTGACGGATGTCCTCGGTGAGGGTGAACCCGATCGAGTACGACAGCCGGCGGCCGGGCTTGGCCAGCCAGGCCAGGAACTCGCGCGTGCCGCCGGCGGAGTCGGTGCGGATCAGCACCTGCCGGCGGCGGTGCTGGGGCAGCTGGGCCAGGGCCAGCCGAGTGGCGTCGATGTGGTCGGCGGCGGTGTTGGAGCCGGCGTTGCCCGCCCTGAGCACGATCGCCAGCGGTTCGCCGGAGCCGCCGGGGCCGTGGTCGGCGAAAACGGTCATGGGGTGGAAGCCGAAGGTGTGTTTCCAGGTGGGGGCGGCGTGTTGTTTGTCGGAGTGGGCGATGACGAGGGTGGCGTCCAGATCGAGCGGGATCAGCTCACCATCGCTGCCCGCGCGCTCGCCCCGGTCAGGTTCCAGGCGCGTTCGCGGGCCTGGGCTCGCGCCGCTCGTAGTGCCTTGAGCGCCTTGGCCTCATCGCGGGCGAGCCGGTCGATCAGCCGGGAGACGGTCGGGCCGGAGGCGACGGGGCCGAACAGGTCGGGCTGGGCGCGCAGCAGGGCGATGTCAGCCAGGCAGTCGCCGCCGAGGGCGAGGCTGATGGCCAGGTCGGTGACGATCTTGCCGGGGTCGTGCACCGCGCGTTCGGGCCGCCAACGTTCCAACTGCGCGGACAGGGCCCGGTCCAGGCCGGTGACGCGCAGCGTCTGCAGGAGCAGCAGGGCGCCCGCGTGGGAGAGAAGCCCGGCGGCGTCCGCGGATGCGGTGATCTTGCCGCGCAAAGCGCTAGTCTTCACTTGGAAAGTGCCTTCTGATCTGGTGCGGACAGGACTCTCGACAAGCCCCATCCTCCCAGTTCAAAGGCACTTTTCTTATGCGAACGATCAAGCCTCGCGAAATTCAACGTGAAAGCCCGAGGCTAACGTGCCGGTTCTGCCTGTGCAGGCTCGCCGTCCTCGTCCTCGGACCACGCGGAGAAGTCCCGCATCTTCCGCAGCGGCGAGAAGAGGACCCAGACCCCGGAGAGCCAGGTCCCGATGACGCCGATCCAGATCGTCTCGCGCACGCCGAGCTGCGCGCCTAGCACGCCGCCGATGGCCGCGCCGATGGGCAGCGTCCCCCACACGATGAAGCGGAAGCTGGCGGTCATCCGGCCGAGCATCTCCGGCGGTGTGATCGCCTGGCGATAGGAGATCGCCGCGACGTTGTAGACGATGGCGTAGAGGCTGAAGAAAAAGTAGCCGGCCGCGTACAGCAGCACGCCCCAGCCCGGCTGCGCCAGCGGTTGCAGCAGCATCGGGAACCCCAGGATCAGCGGCGCGATCCAGATGATCCGGGCACTGCCGAAACGCTTGGACAGCCGCCCCGCCAGAATCCCGCCGATCATGCCGCCGATCGCGCTCAGCGACCAGATCAGGCCGACGTAGCCGGGCTCCACGTGCAGGATGCGGACCAAGAAGACCATCGACATCGCGGTGAAGATCGAGGATGAGAAGTTCGAGGTCGCAGTGGCCGCGATGACCTTGCGGAGGATCGGATGTTTGAGGACGAAGTTCAGGCCCTCGGCGATCTCGTGTCGCAGCTTCCGGCCCTCGGCGCGCGGTTCGGGCGCCGGCTCCGGCTTGCGGATCAGGGCCAGCGACAGGGCCGAGACAGCGTAGGAGAAGGCGTCGATGGCGATGGCGCGGGCCGCGCCGAGCAGGCCGATCAGCGCGCCGCCAATGGACGGCCCGGCGAAGTGCGCGACCGATGCGGTCGTGCCGAGCTTGCTGTTGCCGTCGATCAGTTCATCCTTGTTCAGTAGGACGGGGAGGTAGCTCTGGGAAGAGACGTCGAAGAACACTGTCAGAATGCCGCTGAGCAGCGCCACGACCAGCAGGTGCACATAGGTCACGTGCAAGCCGAGGCCGGGGAACGTGACGAGCGGGATCGAGCCGACCAGTACCATGCGGCCGATGTCGCACCACATCATTAGCTTGTGCTTGGTCATGCGGTCGACGATCGCGCCGGCTGGGAGCGAGACGAGCAGGAACGGCAGCGTGGCGATCGCGCTCAGGATGCCGATCTGCAACGTCGAGGCCTTCACCAACTCGACAGCGGCCAGTGGGATCGCCAACTGGGTGACCACTGAACCGAAATTGCTGACCGTCTGGCCGCTCCACAGGAACATGAAGTCTTTGTTGTGCCATAAGGAGGGCTTTTCCTGGGCGGCGGAGTGGGCTGCTTCCACTGGGTTGCTTGTCACAGATCGAAACTGTGCCGTAAGACAAGGCGCAGCGTCCACTTCTTACTGGCACGTGTCAGGGCGGTTGTCTGGTCATTCTCGCAGAGTTCGGCTCGTCGTTTGCCGTGGGACGTCTCATCGGTGCCGAGGGCGCTTCACGCATGGTGCAGTGCCGAGATGCTGTCGTCGTCGCATGAGCTCCAGAAGGCGCTGACCGTGTCCTCGACCTGGTCCATCGAATCCGCCTCGAACAGGATCGACTGGTACGTGGAGATGACGTACTCGACGTCGACGAGGCTAGCGACGTTCAGCGGCCGGATCTCGGTGTCGCGAAAGTGGTCGAGCTCTCCGCAGGACGACAACAGCGTCGCCCCGTAAGCCTTGCGTTCACCGCGCTCACGGACGACGCCGCATTCGAGGGTGAACCAGAACACCTTGCCAACGAACTGCAGCGCCTCGGTGCTCCGCACGCGGCTCGCGGCCTCACCCGCGAGCCGGTACAGGCGGGCGAAGCGGTCGCTGGCCAGAATGTTGCCGTGGCCGACGAGGTCGTGCAGCATGTCCGGATCCTCAGTGTAGAAGGGGGTCCCGGGATGCCGGAGATACTGGGTGGAGTGGAAGCGAGAACTCGCCAGGCCCCCGCAGAACTCCTTTAGCGGGACGAGTGCCGGGGCGGCCTGGAAGCGGAATCCCGAGATCGATTTCATGCGTTCGCTCACGTCGCGGAGTTGGGGCACATGGTCCAGCGGGATGGCCAGTTGCTCGGCGGATTCGAGATACTCGGCCGCCGCCGCGGTGCGATGCCGGGTGGCGAGTTCGGCACAGACCATCCGCCACAACTCATGCTCCCGTTCGGTGTACTCGACCACCGGGATGGGATCGTCCGGCGTCAGGTCGGCCGACAGAGTCGCGATCTCGTCGCGGCGGGTCTTGTAGGCCGTGTCGGTCGTGTGGTCGTGCTGCCTCTGCATGAGGGATCACTCCAAGTTCGCCGAGACCCTTACGGCAGTCATCGGATTCCTTATTCCGAGCGGCTTTCCGGGGTGCCGATCTCTCAGCGCTCCCTCGGCCGGGACCCCGTCTGGCCCCCGGGCAGCTCTTGCGCCATCCGCCGCAGCGCGAGCCGGTCCGTCTTTCGGTTGGAGTTCAACGGGAAAGCTTCCAAGTGGACATAGCGGCGGGGCAGGGTGCTGGCCGGTAACACGGCCCGCACCCTGTTTGCCAGCGTCGATTCCGGTACTTCTGCGCCGGTGTAGAAGACGATCAGCTCGGTTCCGTGTGCCGCAGGCCTGGCCACGGTGACCGCGTCGCGGACCCCCGAGCAGCCGCGCATCACGTGGTCCACTTCCGCCAGTTCGACGCGCCACCCGTGCACCTTCACCTGGGCGTCAACGCGACCGATGAAGGCGAGCGTGCCGTCGGGGTTCGCGTGGACCCGGTCGCCCGTGCGATACCAGCGCCGGCCATCGAACTCGACGAAGCGACCTTCGTCGTCAGCGGGATCGAGGTATCCGGGGGACAGTTGCGGACCCGTGATGCACAGCTCACCCTCCTCGTCCGACTGTTCCCCCTTGTCGGTCACCAGTCGGAAGTCGTGACCCTCGTGCACCTTCCCGATCGGTACGGTGCCGTTGACGCCGAGCTTCTCCGACTCCTCGCCGGACCAGCGGTGCCAGCAGATGCCGATCGAGACCTCGGTAGGTCCGTAGAGGTTCTCCAGCTTCGATGCGGGCGCGGCCGCAAGCCAGTCCGCGACGTCCTGACAGCGCAAGGCTTCGCCGCCGAAAAAGGACCACCGCAAGCCGGGCAACGCGCCCTTCTGCAGCCCGCCCATCTCCCGGGTCATCCAGATGCCGCTCGGCGTGGAATGCCAGACGGTGACCTCGTGGTCGGCGAGGAACGTGGGTAGATCCCGGTACGCCGACGGCGGCACCACTTGCATCATCGCGCCCGCGCCCCAAGCGGCGAACACGTCGTGGATGCCGGGGTCGAAGTTGAGGTCGTAGGTCTGCGCGAACACGTCTTCGGGCACGAAATCGCACCGCTGGTGGAGCTGCTCGAAATAGTGCGCGAAACCTCCGTGCGTCACTGGGACCCCCTTGGGGATCCCTGTCGAGCCTGAGGTGAAGAGAATGTACGCCCGGTCCGTAGCCGTCACCTGGACCGGCGCAGTGAACTTCGGATCCGCGGTGACGGGGATTGTGGGAAACCGGCCCGCGACATCGCGGGTTTCGAGGACTCGGACGACCGTTTCCTGACTGGCTATCTCCGGCAGGACCGCCAGGCCGTCCGCGTCGGCGATCAGTGTCTCTACCCCGGCCATTTGGATCATCCTGCGGGTGAGCGCGGCGGGGAAGTTCGGCTGGAGCGGAACGACGGTGGCGCCGGTGTACAGCACTGCCAGCAGGCCCACATAGGACTCGACGCTCTTGCCCGCCAGCACTCCGACGACGCGGGGAGCGCCGGCCGCCATGAGCGATCCCGCCCAGGACGAGGCTGTCTCGTGCACCTGCCGATAGGTGATGACTTCGGAGCCGATCCGTATGGCGGGCCGGTCCGAGGCCAGTTCCAGTCCGTGCAAGAATCGCTCGACCATCGTGAGATACATGAACGCCCTCAACCCCGATCTTCCGGCGCGGAACCAATTTTCAGCACGATGGTCATCGATCGATCCGACGGACTGTACTGACATCCGTTAGGTGCGGGCGGGCGCATCGGCGCTGGACAACGTGACAGTCCCCGGCTGGCCAGGCATCGGTGACCTTCGGGCCGGGACGCCGCATCTGACAGATGTCAGTATTTTTCGGCGTGCCGATGGGTGTTTCAATGACGCGAAGTGGACGGGGAGGGCAAGGGGATGTCGGGAACTGATCACCGTGCCAGGCTTTTGCGCGCGATGGAATACCGCCAAGAGTTCGATGACCGGCTCGGACACATCGAGCGGCAGACACCGTTCGACTCGATCCACGACGTCGAGACCGCGGATCCCGTCGAACTGTGGGAGCTTCCCGACGCGGACCAGTCGTGGGTGGGGCGCAACGCAAGATACTCGCCGACGCCGGTCCGCACCGTGCGCAACGCGCTCAGGCGATGTGCCGTCAGGCACGAGGACATGACGTTCGTCGACGTCGGCTGCGGTAAGGGCAGGGTCCTGCTGCTGGCGACCGAGTTCCCCTTTCGCCGGATCGTGGGCGTGGAAGTGTCGCAGGCGCTATGCGACATCGCCAAGAGCAACGTGGAGAAGGCCTCGCGGACCCGCAGCGGCTGTGAGCGAATATCGGTGGTGCACGCCGACGCCACGGCGTTCGACATCCCGCGGGATGCCGGACTCTTCTATTTCTACGAGCCCTTCGCAGTGGACGTGTCCATGGCCGTCCTGGAGCACATCGAGGGGTCGATCCGTCGGCATCCGCGCCGTGTGGTGCTCTGCTTCACTGGCCGGGGGCAGCCGGACGGGAACGGCAGCCCTGAGGCGATCCCGGTAGCGGCGGCAGCCGCGGAGTCGCGGGCGGCATGGAGTCTGGTCGAGGTTGTGCCCTCGCCGGATGCGGAGGGGGGCTCACCCCGAAGTGTGGACACCGATCGTTATGCGGTGAGCAGCACCCTATCGACGGTCTGCTGCTCGTAGTCATTCGGGCTGAGGTAGCCG
>NZ_BAAAVI010000101.1:0-24006 GCF_039534445.1 Streptosporangium fragile
ACCTCGGCGTCGCCTCCGGCAACGGCAAGGGCCAGATCTTCGTCAGGGGCGAGGTTGTCAAGACCGTCCCGGAGTCGCAGATCGTGGAGACCCTGATCGAAGAAGCCCTCAAGTTCACCGGTCGGGAAGGGCCGCACGGTCGGTAGGCGGTTCCGGTCGCGTCACGGGGCGGCGGGGAAGTCTCCAGGCCGGCGGGTGACGCGACCGGGATCAGCGCCCGTCCTCCTGAGGAGAGGGGATCCGGTACACCTGGGTTTCAAGGTTCAGACTGATCTCGCACCCGGTGGCGAGGTAATGCTCCTCCGCCTCCTGGACGATCTCGTCGAGGCCGCGCTGCGAGCGGACGAAGGACAGGAGGTTCCACGCCTCCGCTCTCCCGAGGCGGATCTCGTCCCGGCCGAAGACCGGTTCGGGGCCTCCCGTGTTGCGAAGCGTCGTGGCGGAACGCCGGACGAGCCGGAAACCGAACTCCGCGGCTCGTCCTGGAAGGTCGTTCATGACCATGCGGTCACCCGCGTAGCGGTAATCGTAGGTTCTGATCATGCGATGGATCGCCTTGGGGCCGCGGAAGCTGGTGTCGTCGACGTCGACCACGTACAGGAGTCCGCCGGGCCGTAGAATCCGGTGCATTTCGAGCAGGGCCAGGTCTGGACTGCGAAGATGGACGAACAGGAAGTGCGCCGTGATCACGTCGTGCGACGCGTCCTCCTCGCCCGTGGCGTACGCGGTGCCCTGCCGGAACGTGTACTCCGGGAAGTTGGCCCGGGCCCTGGCGAGCAGCTGAGCAGCGGGTTCGACGCCCCGCACGCGATATCCGGCGAGCGGGCCCTCCTTGGCGACCGCCGCCAGATACTCACCCGGCCCGGAGCCGATGTCGAGCAGCGACGCGGGCGCGGGCGGCAGCGGTGCCGAGGCCAGGCGCGGTCGCTGCTCGGCGAGTATCAGCCGGCCCTGGGCGGTCAGGCGGGGTGCCTCCGCCCGGCGGGACAGCAGCTCCAGGTAATGGTTCTCCGCCCCGAGGCGTTCCACCGCCAGGAGGTCACCGCGCGCGCTGTCCACGAGGAACCGGACAAGCGAGGGGACCGGGATCCCGCCGCTCCGGGACGACTCCCTGGCCAGGTCCCGATGCTTGAGGTAGAACTCCTCCAGGGCCTCCCCGCCCTCCACCTTCATCACCGCGATCGCGTCGTCCCCCGAGCCGATCTCGGTGTGGTAGGTGAAATTCCTTCTCGCATATCTCTCGATCAGGTGCCTATGGTCGTTTACCCGGACAATAAGGAAAAATCTTGACGGTTGTAGCGACTCACAGATCTGACGCAGCATCGAGGTCCCGATCTGCGCGCTGATGAGGCGGCCTCGATACGCCGCGAGTTCCACCCGCTTGCCGATCTCCACCGTTGGTCCGTCCACGCCGGGCAGTTCCATGGCGGCCAGCTCGGGCGCTCCCGGTTCGTAGACGTACGCGGAGATGGCCGCCACGATCCTCCCGCCGGACAGGGCGCACAGGTGAAGGCCGTCCGAGTCCCTGCCGTGGTGGATTCTCTCCTCCCGCCAGCCCAGCTCGTCCATGAACACGCGTCTCCGGAGGTCCAGAATCTCCTCTCCGGCCTCGCTCCAGCTCACCCAGCGCGCTTCCACGCCGCTTACGTCGTCCAATGTCCCAAGCCCCTCGATGGATGTCCTCGGACTCCTCCCCGCGAAGCGCCGGGCAGGGCGAGGCCACGGGGAGGGCGGGTCGCCTGCGCCACCGCTGCGACCGGAAGCCGCTGACACGCTCCATGCGGCGACTACCGGTCACGCCCGGGACAAAGATCGGGGCTCGCCCTTGTGAACCGCTTGGCCCCCCTTGTCAGCGGGTTGCGCGCGGCAGGGCGATGGCGGTCACCACCAGCCCGTCGGCCACCAGCCAGCGGCCGGTGAAACCGGTCAGCTCCCGGCCGCTCACCACGGGGCCGGGGACGAGGAACCGGGCGGTGAACGTGCCGGAGGGCGAGAACGCGAGGCGGGCCTCCTCGAAACCCAGCCAGCGCCGGGCCAGCGGGAACCACGCCTTGTAGACACTCTCCTTGGCGCTGAACAGCAGCCGGTCCCAGTGGACCCCGGAGTCGAGCCGCGCCATCGCGTCCCGTTCCTCCGGCAGCGTGATGGAGTCGATGATGCCGTCGGGAAGCGCCTCGTGCGGCTCGGCGTCGATGCCGACGCTCAGCGCCTCCCGGGAGACCGCGGCGGCCCGGTACCCGGCGCAGTGGGTGATCGCGCCCACCACGCCCTCGGGCCAGCCGGGGGCGCCGCGCTCGCCGGGCAGGATCGGCACCGGGGCCAGCCCGATCCGGTCCAGGGCCAGCCGGGCGCAGTGCCGGGCGGTGGTGAACTCGCGCCGCCGCTTGTCGACCGCGCGGGCGATCACCACCTCCTCCTCGGGGAACAGCGTCACACCCGGCGGGTCGTCGAAGGCCTCCGCGCTCGCCACCCACGGCGGCAGGATCTTCTCGATCATGCGACGGGCTGCGGGCTGGGCAGGACGCGGCGCAGCCGGCCGGGCACGGTGGGGCGCGGACGCCATTCGCGGGGGTAGCCCAGGGAGACCTCCTCGAAGCGGACGCCGTCGTGCCAGGTGGTCCGGGGGATGTGCAGGTGGCCGTAGACGACGGTACGGGCGTCGAAGCGCAGGTGCCAGTCGGCGGTGCGCTCGGTGCCGCACCAGATCGCGAACTCCGGGTGGCGCAGGATCAGCGTGGGCTCGCGGACCAGCGGGTAGTGGTTGACGAGCACCGTGGGAACCCCGGCCGGCCGCTCCGCCAGACGCCGCTCCGTCTCGGTGATCCGCGCCTCGCACCAGGCGTCCCGCGAGGGGTACGGGTCGGGGTGGAGCAGCATCTCGTCGGTGCAGACCACCCCCTTCTCGTACGCCAGGGCCAGCGCCTCCTCCTTCGTGGCCGCGCCGGGCACGCGGAAGGTGTAGTCGTACAGCGTGAACAGCGGGGCGACGGCGACCGGGCCCTCGGGCCCCTCCCAGATCGGGTACGGATCCTCCGGCGTCACCACCCCCAGGTTCCGGCAGACCTCGACCAGGTGCCGGTAACGTTCCTCGCCGCGCAACTGGACCGGGTCGCCCGGGTGCGTCCACAGCTCATGGTTGCCGGGGGCCCACACCACCGCCGCGAACCGCTCGCGGAGCGTCCCCAGGGCCCACGCGACGTCGGAGACCTTCTCGGAGACGTCCCCGGCGACCAGCAGCCAGTCGGAGGCCGAGACGGGGCGCATCTCCTCGACGATGCGCCGGTTCTCCCGGTAGCCGATGTGCAGATCGCTGATGGCCAGCAGCGACGTCATACGCGGTCCGCCCCCGGCGACCGGCGGGTCGTCACGGCCCCCGCCGCGGGCGACCGGTGGATCGTCGCGCCCCCCGCCGCCGACCGGCCGCCCGCCGGCGCCGCGAGGGCTCCCCCCGGTCCGTCGTCCTCAAGCACCGCCGCCTCCGTCCCGCCCAGTCCCCTGGGTGTGGTCACGAGTCCGTTGTGATCGAGCAAAAGCACTTTCTCATGACCTTCTCCGGAAGGCACCCACCACCCCGCCCCCGGACCCCGCCCGAAGACGAAGACCCCGGAATCACCACGCCGCCCGACAACGACAGGGATGAATGCGGGGGAACCGATTTCCGGGCCTGCCCGGCGCGAGTACGTTGGCGGTGAGTCCGTTTCCCAGCCACCTCGGAGGTGGGCTTGATACGGTCGAACCACATCATGGTGACCGCGGTACTGCTTTTGGCGATGGGCTGCACGGACGGGGGAACTCCGGCGCGGGAGCGGCCGAGCCGGGCGGCGGACGCCACCGGGGCGCCATGCGCGTCCCGGGTCGTCCGGGGCGAGCCGCCCCGATGGGCGCGGGCCGGCTTCCGGCCGGGTGCGGAGATCCACCACGTGTCCAGCAGGCGGGGTGACATGCTCGCCGTGCTCTTCGGCTATCCGCTGTTCAGCCCGCCGATGCCGGACCGGGGCAACAAGATCCTCTGGCGGTCGAGGGTGCCGCCGGTCCCGTCCGATCCGTTGCGGATCGAGGCCCGGCTGGACGGCGGGGGCACCCCGGTGCGGATCACGGTCGACGGCGGGCCCGGGCCTTCGATCATCGACCTGCCGAGCCCGGGGTGCTGGCGCCTGAACCTGAGATGGGGCTCGCACCTGGACTCGATCGACCTGGAGTACGCCGGTCGATGACGGACTCGCCGGCCGCCGCGCCGGACAGTGCCGTCCGCCGGCCCCGCCACGGGCGACGCCGGCGGAACGCGTCCCGCGCGTGGCCGCTCAGGCGCCGATCAGGCGCCGGGCATGGGCGGCTTCCTCGGGAACGAGGTCACCGCGCCCGCTCGCGCGCAGCCGCCACCGCGTGACGACGCCGTCGGGACCGCTCAGACGGCCGGACCGCAGCGCGCGGTCGATGCGCTCCCGGACCGTTTCCTCCAGGTCCGGTTCGGCGGCGAAGAGAATCCGCAGGCGGACTCCGGCGGGTTCCCGGTCGGCGTGGCAGCGGTGGGGAGCCAGCGGGCACGGGGGCGGGTGCTCCCAGTGGCCGCACAGCGCCGCGGTGACGGCCGCGCCCGGGGCACCGACGTCCCCTTCCGGCTCCATCACCACGACAGCATCATGGACGAAAGCGTTTCGCATGGAACCAGCGTGCCCCGGAACACCGGACGGGGAAAGGGGGCACGACGCGGGGACGGCCCGCCCGCGGGGACGCGCCGCGAGGTTCTCGCCTACGCGAGATAGCCGCCGTCGACGTTGAGGACGGCCCCGGTAGCCGTCACCGGGCTGGACCAGGACCGCCCGGCTCCCGCCCTCGGCGAGAGCGGCGCGCAGCCGCGACCCGAGGGGGGAGCCGGTCACGACCAGCCAGCTCGCCTGTTCCAGGGGCGGGCGGGGGAGCGGTTCCAGCTCCGTCCACTCGACGCCGTGGAGGAGCGGTCGCGCCTTCTGCTCGGCCATCTCGGGTGAGTCCGCGGCCGGTTTCCTGAGGCGGAAACCCTCGATGGTCGCGACCGGCCGGCCGGCGTCGTCGCCGACCAGGACATCGAACTCGACCGGGTCCTCCCCCGGCGGCGCGGATGCCCGTACGGCGCGGGACCACAGGCGGCGGCCCGGCTCCGGCCGGGCGTGCACGCGGCAGCGCGCGGTGCGCACCGGCAGGTAGGTGTCCTGCGCGGCGCCGGTGGCGTCGAGCAGGGTCATCACCGGCTGGAGGGCCGAGTCCAGCAGCGCCGGATGGAAGATGTAACGTCCCATGTCCGTGGCGATGCTGTCGTGCACGACATGTGGTCGCCGGGGGCCAGCCTCAGCGCCGTGCCGGTGATCGGGTGGCCGGCGCTGTCGTACCTGATCCGGTTCTTCTCCGCCTCCGCCTTCCTGAAGTGCCTCCGGTGGCGTTCGTGCTGCCAGGGGTAGGAGGGCAGCGAGACGTCGTGCCGGTCGTACGGCTGGATCCGGGTGAGGTCCACCTCACGGCCGGTGGTGTACAGCTCGGCCGCCGCGTGCAGCAGGGCGGCGCGGCCGGGCGTCTCCCGGGTGAGCACGGTGACCACGGTTGCGTCCCGGTCGGCATGGCGCAGGTTCTGCCGCACCGCGCGGGCGAGCAGCGGGTGGGGGCTGAACTCGACGAAGGTGTCGAACCCGGCCTCGGCCAGGCGCTGGACGGCGTCGGCGAACAGCACCGGCTCGCGCAGGTTGTCGGCCCAGTAGGCCGCGTCCATCTCCGGTCCGGTGAGGGGGCGGCCGGTGACGGTGGAGTACAGCGGCGCCTCGCCGGGCCCGGGGCGGATGGATGCCAGCAGGTCCAGCAGGGGGGCGCGCAACGGGTCCATCTGCCGACTGTGGGAGGCGAAGTCCACCTGGACCCGGCGCCCGAAGATCCCTTCGGCCTCCAGGTCGCGGAGCAGGGCGTCGATCTTCTCGGGGTCGCCGGCGAGGACGCAGGAGGTGGGGGAGTTGCCGGCCGCCCCGCTCACCTGCCCGCCGGTTGCGGCGACCAGGGTTCGGGCGCGGTCGGCCGGGAGGTCTCCGGGCGCGCGGTGAGTTCGGCGGTCAGCGACCAGTCGACGTGGGGGCGCAGGGCGTTCTCGCATGCGGCGATCGCCTCGGCGAAGACCGGTTCGCCGGCGAGCAGGTCGCGGCCCATGCCCAGCCATTGGGCGCCGTGCCCGGGGAACACCCAGGCGGTCCTGTGCCGGGTGCCGGGTCCGGCGGTGTCGGTCTCGCCGGTGTGGACGCCCTCCGCGTGGCCGTCCGCGGCGAAGGCGTCCAGCCGGGCGGCGGCGTCCTCGGCCGTGTCCGCGACCACCGCGAGCCGGACGTCGTGGTGGGTGCGTCGCACGCCCGCCGCGGCGCCCACCCGTCCCAGGGGCGCCGCCTGCGAGCGGAGCAGGTCGCGGTAGCGTCCCGCGAGGGCTGCCAGCGCCCGAGGGCTGCGCGCGGATAGCGGCAGCAGTACCGGCCGGCCGTCGCCGTCCGCGGGCGTCTCCGGCTGCGGAACCGGTGGTGGCTCCTCGACGACGATGTGGGCGTTGGTTCCGGCGATGCCGAAGCTGCTGACCCCGGCCCTGCGGGGGCCGGTCCCTTCCGGCCAGGGCTGTCCCCGGTCGCACACCCGCACCGGGATCTCCTGCCAGGGGATGGCGGGGCTGGGGGTGGTGAAGTTGAGGCTGGCCGGGAGCCAGCCGTGCTTGACGCACAGCGCGGCCTTGATGAGGCCGGTGACACCGGCCGCGCCCTCGGTGTGGCCGAGGTTGGTCTTGACCGAGCCCACCAGGAGCGGCCGGTCGGCCGGGCGGCCCGGTCCGAGGACCGCGGCCAGCGCGGCGATCTCGACGGGGTCGCCGGCGCCGGTGCCGGTGCCGTGCGCCTCCACGTAGGCGACGCTCGCCGGGTCCACCCCCGCGTCCCGGTAGGCGGCCTCCAGGCCTTTGCGCTGCCCGGGGACCTGCGGGGCCATGAAGCTCTCGCCGTGCCCGTCGTTGCTGGCGGCCCCGCCGCGGATGAGGGCGTGGACGCGGTCGCCGTCGGCCAGCGCCCGCGACAGTGTCTTCAACACGACGACGCCGGCGCCCTCGCTGCGCACGTAGCCGTCGGCGCGGGCGTCGAAGGTCTTGCACTGGCCGTCCGGGGCCATCATCGATCCCTGGGAGAAGCCGATGGCGTGGTCGGGGGTGAGGATGAGGTTCACTCCGCCGGCGAAGGCCAGGTCGCACGATCCGGCGCGCAGCGACTGGACCGCGAGCTGGATGGCGACCAGGGAGGACGAGCAGGCGGCGTCGAGGGCCACGCTCAGCCCCGACAGGTTCAGGGCGTAGGAGATGCGGCCGGCGTTGCCGCCGCGGGTGCTGCCCGTGACCGTGTGCACGTCCAGCTCGTCGACGGCTCCGGACTGCAGGTCCCAGTAGTCGCTGGTGATGACGCCCATGAAGACCGCCCCGGTCAGGCCGGGCATCTGCTCGAGCGTCAGGCCGGCGTCCTCGAACGCCTCCCAGGCCACCTCCATCGCCATGCGCTGCTGCGGGTCCATGCGGGCGGCCTCGCGCGGGGAGATGCCGAAGAACTCCGCGTCGAACTCGTCGACCCCGGAGACGAACCCTCCGTACCGGGAGGACAGCTTCCCGCGCGTGCCGGGGACGGGGTGATGGAACTCCTCGACCGGGAACCGGTCCGGAGGGATCTCGGAGATCGCGTTGTCGCCGCGGCGCAGCAGCTCCCACAGTTCTTCGGGGGAGCGTGCGCCGGGCAGCCGGCAGGCCATGCCGACCACCGCGATCGGCTCGGACCTGGAACGAGTTCCACCGGTCGGTGTCATGCTGACAGTCCCTTACTGCTTTTCGTGGAGAAGCCGATGAGTCCACGACCACGCGCCGGATCGCGGCACGATCGTGGAGAGCGTAGGGAGGTGAATCCGGCGGTCCGGCCCGTGGTTCCGCCGGGTGACGTGTCGGCGAGGGCTTTCCGGACCCGCCCTCCCGGCACGGGTCACGATGCCAGCCGGCGTTGTGAGCAGCTTGAAGCCCTTGTGGATGCCTTGGAGCGTTTTGTCGTCCGCCGAAGCTTTCGACGACAGGCATGTCGCCGCGCCGGCGTTGTGAGCAGCGGAGGTGCTCCACAAGCCGGTCCCAAGCGAGGACTGAGGACTTCCACCCGCGAGTCCCGGTGATACTTCGGGACGGCACGCGAATCGTGAGCGCGGCGGCTCAGGCCGGTGAGGTCCGAACCGATGACGGCCCGCTGCCCGGCCGGTCGCGGGTCCGGCCGGGCGGCGGGCCCGCACCTGATCGGGGAAGCCCGGCGACGACGGTGGGACCCCCTCCGGGCATGGGGACCGGGGCGGGTTCCCCGCGGCGGACCGGACCGCTTTTGCATCTTTACGGTTTTACGGCTTCTTGCGTGATGAGTTGATTTACCCGCAGGTCCCCACGGGGATGGATCGCCCGAAACGTGCCGATCGCCGCGCCGTCCGATCCTGCCGCCACGCGGGCGCATCCGAACGCGGTCTCGCTTGCGAAGTTCTCACTGTCGACGCAGAGGAGTGATGCCCATGGTCGCCGTCACCCGCGAGACCGATCGGCTTCGTGAGCGGATGGACCACCATCTCGACCGGCTTCTCGAACGGGAGACGGAGAAGCTCGCCTTCCTCGGCGAGGACCTGGAGGTTCTGCGCGAGGTCCTGCCGGGGTTCGTCCGCGCGGGCGGCAAACGGCTGCGACCCGCCTTCGTCTACTGGGGGCACCGCGCGGCGGGCGGCTCACCGGACGACGAGGCCGTCCTCGCCGCCGGCTGCGCCGTGGAACTGGTGCACGCGAGCGCGCTGATCCTCGACGACGTCATGGACGAGGCCGGCACCCGGCGCGGTCGGCCCACGGTCCACCTGACGATGGCCGGCCACCACCGGGCGCGCGGGTGGTGGGGGAGCGCCGGGCGCTTCGGCGAGTCCACCGCCATCCTGTTCGGCCTGCTCGCCTACACCTGGGCCGACGCGGCACTGCTGCACTGCGGGCCCCGGCTGCCCGCCGCGCTGGAGGTGTTCACCCAGTTGCGCGGCGAGGTCATCGGCGGGCAGTACCTCGACCTGGCGCACGCCGCCAGGCGCCGCGGCGACGTGGCGGAGGCCGGCCGCATCTCCACCTACAAGTCCGGCAAGTACACCGTCGAGCGCCCTCTGCACCTGGGGCACGCCGTCGCGGGCGGGCACCCCCGGCTGCGCGCCGTGCTCAGCGCCTACGCCCTCCCGCTGGGCGAGGCGTTCCAGCTCCGCGACGACGTGCTCGGCGTCTACGGCGACCCCTCCGTCACCGGCAAACCCGCCGGCGCCGACCTGCGGCAGGGCAAGCACACCCGGCTGACCGCGGTGGCGCGCGAGCGGGCCGGCGCCTACGGCGCGGCGCTGCTGGACAACGTGTGCGGCGAGGACGACGTCGAGGCCGCCCGCGCGCTGATCACCGCCACCGGGGCGCTGGAGGCCGCCGAGGAGCGCATCGGGGACCTCGTCGCCCGCGCGGTGGCCGCCCTCGGCGCGGGCGGCGTCCCCGACGAGGCGGTGACGGGACTGGCGGAACTCGCCGACCTGGCGGCGAGGAGGATCGCGTGAGCCGGATCGTGGTGATCGGAGCCGGTCTCGGCGGCCTGGCCGCGGCCGTCAGGCTGGCCGCCGCCGGGCGGGACGTCACGGTCGTCGAAGCCGGCCGGACGCCCGGCGGCTGCTGCGGGACCGCCTCCCTGGGCGAGTACCGCTTCGACACCGGCCCCTCGGTGCTGACCATGCCGGACGTCCTGGCCGACGTCTTCGCCGCCGCCGGGGAGGACCTGGAGACCTGGCTCCCGCTGCGGCGGCTGGACCCGTACTACCGGCTGCGCTACCACGACGGCTCCCACCTGGACGTGGTCGCCGGCGAGGAGGCCATGGCCGAGCAGGTGCGCGCGCTGTGCGGCGCCGCGGAGGCCGACCGGTACCGGCGCTTCCGCGCCCGGCTCCGCGAGCTGTTCGCCGCCGAGTGGCCCTCCTTCATCGACCGCGACATGACCCGGCTGCGCGGCCTCGTCCAGCCGCGCGCCCTGGCCCGGCTGGCGGCCATGGGCGGCTTCCGGCGGCTGGACGGCCTCGTCAGGAGCCACCTCACCGACCACAGGCTGGTCAAGGCGCACACCTTCCAGGCCCTGTACGTGGGCCTCTCGCCGCGGCAGGCGCTCGGCATCTACGCCGTCATCGCCCACATGGACACCGTCGGCGGTGTCTTCTTCCCCCGGCACGGCGGCATGCACGCCATCCCGCAGGCCATGGCCGCGGTGGCGGAGAAGGCCGGGGCGCGGTTCCGCTACGGCGTGCGCGCCACCCGGGTCGAGACGGGACACTCCGGTGTGTCCGGCGTCCTGCTGGACACCGGCGAGCGACTGCCCGCGGACCACGTCGTGGTCGCCGGCGACCTGCCCCGCGCCCACGCCGAGGGCCTGCTGCCCGCGGAGGCCCGCGACTGGCGGCTGCGCCACCCCCGGTACTCGCCGTCCTGCCTCGTCCTCCACTTCGGCCTCGACCGGAAGCTCACCGGGCAGGCCCACCACACCCTGCACTTCGGCCGGGAGTGGGACGCGACCTTCACCGCCCTCATGGCCGGGCGGCCGCAGCCCGACCCCAACCTGCTGGTCACCTACCCCGAGTCCGACACCGCCGCGGCGCCCGCCGGCCACGCCACCCTCACCGTGCTGGAACCGGCCCCCAACCTCCGCGGCCGCGCCGACTGGGAACGGCTCGCCCCGCGCCTGACGGACCGGCTCCTCGGCAGGCTCGCCGACCTCGGCTACGGCGACCTGTCCGGCGCCCCGCGGCTCGCCTTCGACCCGCCCACCTGGGCGGGGCTCGGCCACTCGGGCGGCACCCCCTTCGCCCTCGACCACCGGTTCACCCAGACGGCGTGGTTCAGGCCCGCGGGCGCCGCCCGGCGCGTCCCCGGACTGCACTTCGCAGGCATGTACACCGCTCCGGGGGTAGGGGTACCCCCGGTGCTCGTCTCCGGCCGGCTGGCCGCGGAACGCGTTCTGGAGGCCTCCCGATGACCCTGACCGCGAGTTACGAGCGCTGCCGCAGACTCAACGCCCGGCACGGCCGCTCCTACTACCTGGCCACCCTGCTGCTGCCCGCCTGGAAGCGTCCCCACGTGCACGCCCTGTACGGCTTCGCCCGCTACGCCGACGAGATCGTGGACTCCTTCACCATGACGGGAGACCGGGCCCGGGCCCTGGACGACCTGTCCGCCCGCCTGTCCGCCGCGCTGGCCGGCGGCGCCGTCGAGGACCCGGTGCTGCCCGCGTTCGCGCAGACCGTGCGCTCGTTCGGCATCGACCACGGCGACATCGAGGCGTTCCTCCGCTCGATGCGCGCCGACCTGACCGTCACCCGGTACGCCACCTACGACGACCTGCTCGGTTACATGGAGGGCTCGGCGGCGGTGATCGGCACCATGATGCTGCCCGTGCTGGAGCCGCTGCCCGGCATGGAGGAGCGGGCCCGCGAGCCCGCGCGCCGGCTCGGGCTGGCCTTCCAGCTGACCAACTTCCTGCGCGACGTCGCCGAGGACCTGGTCCGCGGCCGGATCTACCTGCCCCTGGAAGACCTGGACACCTTCGGCGTGGCCGCGGCCGACCTGGGACGCCGCGCCCCCACCCCGGCCCTGCGCGACCTGCTCGCCTTCGAGATCCGGCGGGCCCGCGGCCACTACCGGGAGGCCCTGGCGGGCATCGACCTGCTGACCCCCTCATCCCGGCCGTGCATCCGCGCCGCCTACGAGCTGTACGGGGGCATCCTCGACCGGATCGAGGCCGCCGGCCACGACGTGCTCCGCCGCCGGGCCGCCGTGCCCCGGCGGCAGAGACTGGCGATCTTCGCGCGGCACCTGCTCGCGGCGTCCGCGGCCGACCGGGCCGAACGCCGGGTGACCGCCGAGGTCCCGTGAACCCGGGTGCGGGCACCCGCCCCGCGCCCGCCGAACGCCGTCGTCAGGAGGACGCCATGTCGGAGCCGGTGGTCGTCGACGCGATGGGCGGAGACCACGGACCAGCCGAGACGGTCGCCGGGGCGGTCCTGGCCCGGCGCGACCGCGGCGTCCCCGTGGTGCTCATCGGCCAGGCGGGGCGGATCCGCGCCGAGCTCGCCCGGCACGGCGCCGCGGGGGAGATCGACGTCGTGCACGCCGAGGACGCCATCCCGATGACCGAGCGGGGCACCGGCGCCGTCTCCGCGGGCCAGACCAGCCTGGCGGTCGGCTGCGACCTCGTCCGGCAGGGCGCGGCGTCGGCGTTCGTGTCCGCCGGCTCGACGGGCGCGGTCGTCTCGTGCGCCATCCGCGGCATCGGCCGGGCGGAGGGCGTGCTGCGCCCGGCCCTGGCCGTCGCGCTGCCCTCGCTCACCGGAGGGGCGACCGTGCTGATCGACGCGGGGGCGACCGCCGACCCGACACCCGAGATGATCGCCCAGTTCGCGCTGCTCGGCGCGTCCTACGCCCAGCTCGTGCTGGACGTGGCCGACCCGTCGGTCGGCCTGCTCTCGATCGGCTCGGAACCCGGCAAGGGCAACCGGCTCACCCGCAGGGCCGAGGCGCTGCTCCCCGGGCTGCCGTTCCGCTTCCACGGCCTCGTCGAGGGCCACGACGTGCTCGCCGGCGTCGTCGACGTGATCGCCACCGACGGGTTCACCGGCAACGTGGTGCTGAAGAACGTCGAGGGTTCGGTACGGGCGGCGCTGACGCTGATGGCCCGCGCCGGGGCGGCCGACCCCGAGGCGCTGCGGGAGGTGGCCGGCCGGTACGACCCCGAGACCCACGGCGGGGCGGCCCTGCTCGGCCTGGACGGCACCGTCGTCGTCGCGCACGGATCCTCACGCGCCAGGACCATCGCCCGGGCCTGCGAGGTGGCGCACGGTCTCGCCGGGGGCGGGGTGGTGGCCAGGGTCCGGGACCACCTCGCGGTGGAGCCGGTCCGTTGACCCCGGGCGGGGCCGTGCCCCCTCGCGGCCCGGGAGCACGCCGCGAGGGGCGCGGCCGGTGCCCCGCGCCGCACCCCGTGTCGCGAGGCACCGGCCGGAGGCCGGGCGGGGCCCGATGAGGCGCGCCGCGGGCGGCGGGCCGCCGGGGCGGTCAGGCGAGCGGGTCGGCGCCGTTCCAGGTGCCCTCGCTCGCGTAGGGGGTGAACCGGGCGAACAGCTCCTCGGAGTACCAGCCCTCCGCGCGCGTCCTGCCGATCACCCGCCGGTGCCCGCCCTCGCGGTAGGCGAAGTCCCGCACCGCGGCGGCGTCGCGCCACAGCGAGAACGTGGCCTGCCGCGCCAGCGGCCACTCGCCGACCCCGACCGAGGCCAGGCAGCCGCCCTGCTCCCGCAGCAACCGGTCCACCGCGGGCACCGACCGGTAGAACGCCACCAGGCGGGAAGGCCGGATCGACGCCCGGGTCAGCACGGCGACCGGCCCGTCCGGGACCGCGGCGTGCCCGTCCCCGGCACCGGACGGGAGGGGACCGAACGGCTCCACCCCGCCCCAGCGGCCCCGCGAGGCCAGCGGGGCCAGCCGCACCTGCCACGACTCCAGCGCCTCGCGTCGCCACCGGGCCGCCACCGGGGACTCCGCCAGGAAGCCCTCCAGGTCCCGCTCCGCCCGCCAGACCGCGAGCAGGGCCCAGCGCCGCAGGTCGGCCCCCAGGCTCATCGACGCCCCGCGACCCGAGCCGAGCAGCCGCCAGAACAGCAGCCCGGGGGTGCTCCGCAGCACCGGCCGGTCGAACGCCATGTGACGCATGGCCCCCAGCTCCGCATACCTGGTGAGGTGAAAGGAAGCGATGGCTCCCCTGCTCGTCGCGGTCATCGGCGGCTACCTTCTCGGGTCCGTGCCGGTCGCCGTGCTCGTCGCCCGCGCGCACGGCTTCGACCCCCGCGAGGTCGGCGACCGCAACCCGGGTTTCTGGAACGTCAAGGAGCGGCTCGGCCGGCGGGC
Organism: Streptosporangium fragile; assembly: GCF_039534445.1. Lineage (NCBI taxonomy): Bacteria > Bacillati > Actinomycetota > Actinomycetes > Streptosporangiales > Streptosporangiaceae > Streptosporangium > Streptosporangium fragile. The sequence continues at coordinate 14,000 of NZ_BAAAVI010000101.1, forward strand.
CGCGGCGCCCGTCTTCGCGGGCGACACCCTCAAGGGGACGCTCGCCGCGCTGCTCGCCCTGTTCGCGAGCGGCGCGCACACCACGGGGTTCGGCGAGGTGAGCGGCGCGAGCGCCGTGCCCGTGTACGCGGCGACGGCCGCGGCGATGATCGGGCACGCCTGGCCGGTGTTCGCGGGATTCCGGGGCGGGCGGTCGATCCTCACCTTCGTGGGCGGCTTCGCCGTCATCTGCCCTCCGGCCTTCCTGCTCGGGGTCGCCCTGCTGGTCGCGGCCGGCCTGGCGACGCGGTCCTTCGCGATCGGGGCGCGGGCCGGGGTGTTCGGCATCCCCGCCCTCCAGTTGCTCTTCGCGCCGGTCGAGCACGTCGCCGGGACCGGCCTGCTGATGTGCCTCATCGGGCTGCGCTTCGGCCAGGCAGCCCGGTCCGCCCGCCCGGACCGGCCTGCGGGGGCGGCGGCGTCCCGGCCGCCGCGGCCGCCCGCGGGGTCCGGGACGGCCGCGCTGCCGGGGCGGGCGCGGCGCCGGTCGTGATCCCCGGGTACGTGCGCCCCCGCCAGCTGCGCACCGGGCGCAGCGTCGCCCCCGTCAGCCGCGCGGCGGCCAGCGGGTCCAGCAGCGGGGAGAGCAGCGTCCCCGGCCCCGGCCGGGTGTAGCTGCCCCGCAACGCGCCCGCCAGCAGCAGCCGCACGGCCAGCAGGCCCAGGTCGAGCCGGGTGGGCCGGCCGGCCGCCAGCCGCAGCACCGGCAGGGCCGCGGTCAGCCAGATCACCGCGAGGTCCGCGGCCTGCCGGCCCGGGCCGGTGACGTCGCGCAGCGGCAGCGAGCGCCCCCACTCCCGCCACACCTCGGCCGCCGAGGAGTGCATGTCGACCTCCAGCAGACCCCCGGCGTCGAGGAACCCGACGGACCACCCGGCGGCGGCCAGGGCCCTGGCCAGCGCCACGTCGTCGGTCATGTGCCCGCGGATCCGCGCGAACCCGTCGGCGTCCGCCATCGCCGCGCGCCGGAAGGCCATGCACTGGCCGTTGGCGACCACGCGGTGCGGCGCCGGGGGAGCGGGCGGTCCGATCGGGCCGAACCGGTAGACCAGCGTCGCCAGGAACGACGCGTGCAGCGCCTGCTCGACGGGCCCGTCGCACACGAACCTGGGCCCGACGGTGACCAGGTCGTAGCGGTCCAGGGCCGCGGCGACCGCGCCGAACAGGCCGGGCGCGGGCCGGGCGTCCGCGTCGAGCGTCACCACGACCTCGCCGCCCGCCGCCTCGACCCCCTGCCGCAGCGCCCACTGCTTGCCCACCCAGCCCGCGGGCAGGGGCGCCCCCGCCACGACCTTCGCGCCGAGTCCCGCGGCCAGGGCGGCGGTGCCGTCCCGCGACTCGTCGTCGACGACGATCACCTCCGCGACGGCCGGGTCGGCGAGCACGGCCGACAGGCAGGGGGCGATGCGCGCCTCCTCGTCGCGGGCGGGGATCACGACCGTGATCCGCGCGGGCGCCGGCTCGACCGGGACCAGCGCCGGGAGGCGGCGGCGCCCGGCGGCCAGGCGCGCCACGACGACCGCCGCGGCCGCGGCCTGCAGCGCGGTGAGAACCCTCACCGCCGTGCCTCCCCCGCGGGCCGCCCCGCCTCCGGGAAGTCCTCCCGCACGAGCGAGGCGACGATGCGGCCGCCCATCGCGACCAGCGGCAGCCCGCCGCCGGGATGCACCGAGCCGCCCACCAGGTACAGGCCGCGCCGGGGGCCCCGGTTGCCGGGACGGCGGAAGGGGGCCAGGCGCCCCGCGTAGGCGCCGCCGTAGATGGCGCCGCCCCACGCGCCGTACCGGTCGCGCAGGTCGGCCGGGGTGAACAGGTCCACGAACCGGAGCCGCCCCGACAGGTCGTGGCCCCGCGCCGCCAGGCGTTCGAGCACCAGGTCCCGGTACGCCTGGGGGGACATCGGCCACCGGTCCGGGTCGCGGGCCGGGACGTTCACCAGCATGACCCAGTTCTCCGTGCCCGGCGGGGCCTGCGACGGGTCGTCGACCGCCGAGCAGCCGACGTAGACGGTCGGATCCTCCGGCGGTCTGCGCCGGTCGAAGATGTCGGCGAACTCCCGCTCGTAGTCGGCGGAGAAGACGATCGAGTGGTGGGCCAGCCCCTCGGTCCTGCCTTCCACCCCGGCCAGCAGGAGGAACGCCGAGGACGAGGTGCCGAGCCCGGCGATGCGCCGCAGCCGCCGCCGGTCGGGCAGCAGCCGCCCGTAGAGCGCCGCCGCGTCGGTGTTGGCCACCACGACGTCCGCGTGCTCCCGCTCCCCGGAGGCCAGCCGTACCCCGAGCACCCGCCGGCTGTCGGCGAGCACCCGCGCCACCTCGGCGCCCGTGGTGACCTCCACACCGGCCTTCTCCAGGGCCAGGGCCAGGGCGTCGGCGACGCGGGGCAGCCCTCCCGGGACGTACCACCCGCCCTCGCCGTGCTCGATCGCGGGGATGCAGCCCAGCGCCGCCGGCGCCCGGTAGGGGCTGGAGCCGGCGTAGGTCGCGTAGCGTCCCACGTACTGGCGCAGGCGCCGGTCGGTGAAGAACCGGCGGGCCAGGCCGTCGAGCGTCCGGCCGGGCGCCACCGCCAGCAGGTCCGAGAGGCGGGCCTCGGTGGGCGGCCGGGTGAGCGGCCCGGCGAAGAAGGTGCGCCGCGACGCCTCGAAGCACTCCCGCGCCCAGCCGTGGAAGGCCAGCCAGGCGCGGCCCTGCCCGGGGGCGAGCCGGTCGACCTCGGCGGCCGTCGCCGCGGGGTCGCGGTACGCGGTCAGCTCCGAGCCGTCGGCGAAGCGGTAGCGGCACAGCTCGGCGGGCTCCACCAGGCCCAGTTCCAGCCCGAGACCGGCGAAGACGCCCGGCAGGGTCAGCAGCGAAGGGCCGATCGAGAAGGTGAAGCCGTCCCTGGTGCGCTCGGCGAGCTTGCCGCCCAGCCGGGGGAGCCGCTCGTACAGGCGGACCCGGTGTCCCTGTCCGGCGAGCAGCAGGGCGGAGACCATGCCCCCGACCCCGCCGCCGACCACGATCACTTCCGCCATCTGCGCCCCCACGCGAGCAGGACGAACAGGCCCATGCAGAGCCCGCCGGCCGTGGCGACCAGCGGGTCCGGCGGGTCGAAGACCGCCGCGAAACCGGCGGTCTCCATGACCGCCATCACCGTGTAGATCGCGACCAGCCCGGCGCTCCGCGCCGCGGGATCGGCCACGATGCGCTCGATCAGGGCCATGACCAGCAGTGAGACCACGATCCAGCCGGCGAAGTTGCCGAGCGGGACGCCCCGGTAGGGGCCGGGGTCGTGCCAGACCCACAGCCCCAGCCGGAGCATCTGCGGGTCGAGGAACAGGTCCCACGCGGTGAGCGCCAGCGCCCCCAGCGCGACCCTCGCCGGGCGGCTCCGGGGGGCCGCGGCGGCGGCCGCGGCGTGCGCGGCCAGCCCCATGCCGCCCCAGGCCAGGGCCACGATCACCGGTACCCCGCCGAGCTGGGGCCGGAGCACGTCGGTGTAGTGGTAGTCGCCGAACGGGATCCCCGTTCTGATCCCGGCCCATTCGGCGGCGTAGCCGGTCGCGACCGCGGCGGCCAGCGCCGCCGCGGCCCTGCCGGGGGTGTGCGCCGCCGCGGCGAACGCCAGGGCGCTCGCCGCGAGCAGCAGGACGACCACGCTGGTCAGCGCGACGGGCCGGGGGTGCAGCCCGGAGGCGATCTGCGCGGCGACCATGGCCGCCAGCAGCGCCGCGCCGAGCGCGCGCATCGCCCTCGCTCTCGCCGGCCCGCTTCTTCCGGGCGGCGGATGCTCCCGCACCGCGCCGGGCCCCTGCCGTCCGCTGTCCACCTGTTGGCTCTGCCCCACGGACAGTCATTCGAGCGGCCGGGGGCGGTCAGATTCACTTTGTCGTCGCGATTCCCGGACCGCCTGGTTTCCGGACCGCCTGGTTCCCGGAGCCCGGCTCTCGCGCCCGGCGGGGCGTCCTGCGCCAACCGGCCCCTGCTCACCCTCCTGCGCCTCCCGTCCTGCGCTCACCGGCCCGCGACCCGGTGTGCCGCCGTGGCCAGCAGCAGCGCGGCGTGCACGTCCGGGTCGGTCACCGCGTAGCCGAGCAGTGCCTCGATGCGCTGCAGCCGCTGGTAGAACGACTGGCGCCCCAGGTGCAGCGCGGCGGCCGCCCGGGTGGCGCTGCACCCGTGCAGCAGGAACGCCTCCAGAGTGCCGACCAGCTTGGTGCGATGCGCCGCGTCCCACTCGACCAGCGGTGCGATCGTCCGGCGCACCAGGTCGGCGGCGTGGCCGCCGTCCCCGTGCCGGGTCAGCTCCAGGTCCAGGGCCAGGGTCCGGGTGCTGACCAGCCGCTCCGCCGGGCGCAGGCTCAGCGCGGTCCGCGCGTCACGCAGCGAGGAACCCAGCTCGCCGAGGTCGTCGGCCGGGTGCCCGACGGCGACCCGCAACTGCGGCGCGCTCAGCCGCCGCATGGCCTCGTCCAGGGCCTGCGAAGCGGCTCCGACCGCGTCGGTCACCGCGCGCGGCACGGACAGCGCGCCGAGCACCAGCCGGGAGACCCGTCCCCGGAGCGCGGGCGTCCGCAGGACGTGGGCCGCCCGGTCGATCACCGCCAGCTCCGCGGCCGCCTCCGGGGAGTCGGCCGCGACGCCGACGAGCACGTGGTCCGCCGCCGGGTGGAAGCCCGACATCACCGCCCGCACCGAGGGGTCGGCCTCGGCGGTGCCCTCGATCAGGTCCCGCAGCAGCGCCGAGGCCTGCCGGTCCCGCTCGCTCGGCGGGCTGCCGGTGCGGAGCATCGCCAGGGCCAGCGCCACCGCCGTACGCTCCAGCGCGATCGCCAGGTCGTCGGCGGGCAGCGCCGAGCCCGGCCCCGCGACGAGCCGCCCCCACCGCTGCCCGTGCAGGGTGACCGGTGCCTCGGCGGCCGCGTGGTCGACGGCCCGCCAGGCCTCCCGGTCACCGGCCACGCCGTGCGCGGCGACCAGCGCGCCGCTGCCGGAGATCAGGATCAGGGAGGCGCCGATCACCTCCGCCCCGGTCGCGAGCACCCCGGCGACCCCGGCCCCGGCGATGAGCGCCTCGTTGAGCGCGCGCGTGGCCGAGTCCCCGAGCCGGAGCCGCCTGCTCGCGTAGTCGACGATCAGCGTGTTGGCGTCCTCGGTGATGCGGATGAACGGCACCACCGCGTGCAGCACGATGAACGGCAGGTCCAGCCTGCGCGCCTCCTCGACGAGCTCGCGCGGCGTCTCGGGGAAGGTGCGGCCCAGCTCCAGGGCGATCCCGGCCACCCCGCGCCCGGCGATCTCCCGCAGGTAGTGCCGGCGGGCGCCCGGGTCGGTGCCCGCCAGCCCCAGCCCGGTCGTCAGCAGCAGCTCCCCGCCGGCCAGCAGGGGGCCGATCTCGTAGATCTCGCTGGAGTGGACCCAGCGCACCACGCGGTCGAGCGAGCCCTCCCCGGCGAGGACCTCCGGCCGCGCCTCGCGCAGCACCTCGAAGGAGAGCAGCTCGCGCAACGTCAGTGGCATCGGTGACCCTTTACGGATTGTCCATTAAAGATAGTAATAGTATGGACGATCTGTCCGTTCTCGAAGTCCCCTCCGGCGGGGATAGTGGGCCCATGACCAGCAACGTTGTCAGCCCGGTCGCGATGCTGAACGTGGCGTTGGCGGAGGCCCGGAAGGGCTACGCCGAGGGCGGCATCCCCATCGGCGCCGCGCTCTTCGCCGCGGACGGCCGCCTTCTCGGCCGGGGCCGCAACCGGCGCGTCCAGGACGGCGATCCGTCGGTCCACGGCGAGACGGCCGCCTTCCGGGACGCCGGCCGCCAGCAGACCTACCGCGGGACCACCATGGTGACCACACTGTCGCCCTGCTGGTACTGCAGCGGCCTCGTCCGCCAGTTCGGCATCACCCACCTGATCGTCGGGGAGAGCCGGACCTTCACCGGCCAGCACGAGTGGCTCGCGCGGCACGGGGTCGACGTGCTCGTGCTCGACTCCCAGGAGTGCGTCGACCTGATGACCGAGTTCATCGCCGCCAACCCGGCCCTGTGGAACGAAGACATTGGAGAAGACGGATGAAATCAGTCCCGATCATCGATCTCACCCCCTGGTTCCACGGCGGCGACGACGACCGCGCGAAGGTGGCCGGGCAGGTCGACGCGGCGCTCCGGGAGATCGGCTTCCTGCTCGTCACCGGCCACGGCGTCCCGGCCGGGCTCCGCGCCGACCTCCGCGACGCCGCCAAGCGCTTCTTCGGCCTGCCGCACGCGGTCAAGGACCGCTACGCCGCCACGGTCGGCGAGCGGGGATGGCTCCCGCCGGGCGTGGAGGCGAACGGCTACGCCGAGGGCACACCCACCCCGCCCGATCTCAAGGAGACGTTCGCCGTCGGCGCCGACCAGCCGATCGGCCGTCCCGAGATCGACGCCGCGTGGTTCCCGTCCAACGTCTGGCCCGCGGAGGTCCCCGAACTCCAGGGGCTCGTCACCGACTACCTGGGCCGGATGCGGGCCCTGGCCGACGAGCTCCTGGTGATCTGCGCGGCCGCGCTCGGCCTGCCGGACGACTTCTTCACCTCCCGGGCCACGCACCCGTCGTACACCATGAACATCAACCGCTACCCGCCGCTCTCGCAGGTGGGGGAGCCGGAGCCGGGGCAGTTCCGGATCGGCCCGCACACCGACTTCGGCACCGTCACCATCCTGGAGCGCCAGCCTGGCGTCGGCGGCCTGCAGGTGTTCACCCTGGACGGGGAGTGGATCGACGCCCCGTTCGTGGCCGACTCCTTCACCATCAACATCGGCGACCTCCTCGCGCGCTGGACGGGCGACCGCTGGCGCTCCACCCGGCACCGGGTGCTGCCGCCCGACCCCACGGCCCCGGACGAGGAACTCGTCTCCCTCATCTACTTCTACGAGTGCGACCCGCTCGCCGAGGTCGAGTCGCTCGCCCCGCCGATCGGCAGGGTCGCCTACGAGCCCGTCGTCGCGTCCGACTACCTCCTCGAGAAACTGAGGGCGATCACGGTATGAAGGTTCTGGAACCCCCCGGCACCGCGGTACGCGAGGGTGAGTACGGCGCCAGGGTCGCCGCCGTCGAACCCGGCGGCGTCGAGTTCATCCCGCTCGCCGAGCGGCACGGCACGCCGCGGCAGCTGCTGTGGACCTGGATGTCGCCCAACCTGGAGTTCGCCACGATCTTCCTCGGCGTGCTCGCGGTGGCCGCGTTCGGGCTGAGCTTCTGGCAGGCGGTCCTGGCCGTCGTCGTCGGCACCGGCCTGGGCGCCATCTCGCACGGCGTGCTCTCCGCCCGGGGCCCCTCTGCCGGGCTCCCGCAGATGGTCCTGGGACGGCTGCCCTTCGGTTACTGGGGCAACCTCATCCCCTCGGCCTTCAACACCGTGGCCGCGGGCATCGGCTGGTTCGCCGTCAACAGCGTCAGCGGCGCGCTGGCGCTCAACACGCTCACCGGCCTGCCCGCCTGGCTCTGCCTGGTGGTCGTGGTCGCGGCCATGGTCGTCCTCGGCTTCTTCGGGCACAACCTCGTGCAGGCCTTCGAGCGGTACGCCTTCCCGATCCTCGCGGTGATCTTCGCGGTGGCCTCGGTCGTCATCCTGTCGAAGGCGCAGCCGGGTTTCGCGGGCAGCGGCGGCGGGCTGGGCGGGTTCCTGCTGACGGTCGGCGCGACCTTCGGCTACACCGCCGGCTGGAACCCGTACGCCGCCGACTACACCCGCTACCTGCCGCCGGAGTCGAGCAGGCGGGCCGTGGGCCTGTACGCCGGTCTCGGCGTGTTCGTCCCCTGCGTGCTCCTGGAGATCGTCGGGGCCGCGTCGGTGACCATCGGCGGCGACGCCCTCGGTCAGCCCGTCTCCGCGTTCACCGGGCACCTGCCCGGCTTCGTGGCCGGCCTGACCCTGCTTGCGATCGCCCTCGGCTCGGTCTCGGCCAACGCGCTGAACGTCTACTCCGGCGCGATGTCCCTGCTCACCATGGGGGTGCGGTTGCCGCTGACGCTCCGCAGGGCGATCACGGCCCTGGCCTGCGGGGTGATCGGGTTCCTGGTCGCGCTGTCCGGCCTGGAGGACGCCGGGCACAAGTACGAGGCGTTCCTGCTGGTCATCTCGTACTGGATCGGCCCCTGGCTGGGCGTCGTCCTGGTGGACGGTTACCTGCGCCGGGGACAGGTGGCCGAGCCCGCCCTGTTCGAGGAGCGGCGCGGCAACCGGGCCGGGCCGATCGCCATGGTCGTCGGCGTCGTGTCGGCGGTGTGGCTCTTCTCCAACCAGGAGCTGTACGTCGGGCTCGTCCCCGAACTGGTCCCGGCGGTCGGTGACATCGCCTTCGCGGTCGGTTTCCTCGTCTCGGCCGGCCTCTACCTCGCCCTGCGACCGCGCACCCGCTGAATCCCGCTGAACCCCGCCGAGCCCCGGGGCCCGCCCGGCCCCGGCCCTCGCCCGGCCCCGGCCGGTGACGGGTGAGCCCGTCACCGGCCGGGGCCGGTCCGTCTCCGCGGGGGCGCCTCAGACGTGCCCGTCCACCCGGAAGCCCATGAGCGGGATGTCGCAGGGGGCGATACCGGTGGGGTGGCCCTCCATCCGGAAGCCGAAGAAGAACTCCAGGGCCGCCTCGCCGAGGTCGAGGGGGTGGAAGGGGAACGGGTAGTCGGAGTCGTGGTGGGGGTCGGCCGGGTGCTCGCCCGCCCAGTAGGGGAGCTCGAAGGGCAGCGGGTCGCCGACGCTCTCCATGATCCCGTCGTCGGGGGACATGCTCAGCGAGCGGATCTGGACCCCGTCGTGCCAGACGCCGAAGGCCAGCCAGTCGACCACGCTGTGCATCGCGTGCAGGTAGGTGCGCCGCCCGCCCCGCGCGACGTGCCGGGGGAAGAGCTCGGAGGGGCGGTCGACCATCAGGGCGAGGTCGGTGACGATCTCCACCCCGGGGAAGCAGCCCACGTAGACGACGCCCTCGGGAGGGTAGGCGCTCTCGCCGAGGCAGCCGTCTCCGATCTCCTCGACCCGCTCGCCGGCGTACAGCCGGGAGACCAGGAGCCGGCAGGCGTCCCGGTCGAGCGGCGGCGCGCGGCGCAGCACCTCCGCGACGTCGCCGTCGGCGTGCACCAGGATCCCGGTCTTCGCACCCATCGCCATCCCGTCCCGATCGATTGGAGTCGCCCGGACCATAGCGAGCGCGGGCGACATTTCCCGGTTTCCCGCCGCGGGCCGCCCGGCGGCGCGTAACCATCCTGCAAGCGCGGTGCATGCCCGATGCCGTACGAACGTCCCATCACCTCGGGCACCGGCTTCCCGCCCCGGCCGAAAGGACGATCCCGCATGCGCACGGCACGTTCCGCGACCTCCCCCCGGACCTCTCCCTGGCCGTTCGACGGCCCGGAGCCGGGGGCGTCGGCCTTGGCGGGGTTCGGCCTGTGGATCCTCGCCGGGGTCCCGCTCGTGGCGGCGCTGGTGGTGATGGTGGCGGTCTCCGTTTCGAACCGGGTGGAGGCGCCGGAGCAGACCGTCTACCCCGGGGTGCGCACCCTCCACGTGACCACCGACCACGGGGACATAGAGGTCGTCGGCGCCGACGTCACGGAGGTCCGCGTGGCGCGGCGGCACCACGGCGACGCCCCGCGCGTGGAGTCGTCAGGGGGCGGCTCCCTCACCATCGGCCTCGTGTGCGACGAGGGATTCGTCTGCACCCCGATCCGCGACACCCCCCGGGACCACACCGACTACGCCTTCGTCGTCCCGGCCGGCATTGACGTCACCGTCCACAGCCGCAACGGGGACGTCGTCCTGCGCGGGCTCACCGGGCGGGTCGACACCCACCCCGGCAACGGCACGATCACCCGCTCCGGCGGGGCCGCGGACACCGGGAGCACGCCCGGCGGAAGGTGAGCCGGGCCCCGTGGCCGGCGGGCCGGGAACGGCGGCCGGTGGGCCGGGCGCCGCGGTGGGCCGGGCGCGGCGACCGCCCGCAGGCGGGGCGGG
>NZ_BAAAVI010000102.1:0-23079 GCF_039534445.1 Streptosporangium fragile
ACAACGTCACGATCGGCGGCCGCTACTACGGCTCGGTCTTCGGCGCCAGCATCCCAGGTCCGATCTGGAAGGACACCATGCTGGCCGCCTTGAAGGGGGTCAGGGCCACGTCCTTCACCCCGATCAACTCGGCGCGGTTCGGTGGCTGCGGCCAGAGCTGCGCGCCCAAGCCGCCGGCTCGGGACGAGGGCAGCGACGGCGACCGGGGTGGCGACCGGGGCGGTAACAACGGTAACGGCAGGGGCAACGGCCGGGGTGACAGAGGAAACGAGACCGTGACGCCCCCGGGGAACGACAGGTAGTCCCGGCCCGGCGGGAGCCGCCGCGCGGCGGAGGTGGCGCGGCGGCGGTGCCGGCCGTCCGGTTCCTTTTCGGGGGAGTCCTTCTGCGGCTGCCCTCCCGCACCCGGCCACGATCGCGTTGCTCGCCGTTCTGTCCGAGGGGCATGCCACGATGACCGATATGACGGATGTGATCGAGGAGGCTCAGGGGGAACCCGGGGTGTGACTCCCCGTAGGAAACGGGATCGAACTGTTGTTCCACTATCCGGATCTCAGGATGGACAGCAGGAACGCCGACGTCACCTACCGGCGCTATGTGCCCTTCGAGGTGGTGCAGACGCCACCGGGCAGGAGCATCCGCAAACTGCCGTTACTGGAGCGTGGAGAAGTGGATCGACATGATCGTGGGGTACGTCGTCCGTGACCTGGTGAACGGCGGGGAGCCCGTCCAGGCGCGCTTCTGGGCCGGCGGCACGGCGACCTGGCCGACCTGGCCGCCGACCCGCGCTTCGCCCCGCTTCTCAGACGCGCCGTCGAGTCCCAGAGCCGCGCCGGGAATCTGACCCTGCTGCTCACCGTTCCCGTCCTGCGCGACATCGTCCGCTCGGTACTGGCCGACCGCATCTCCCGGCTGACCGACCCCGACCGGGCCGAACCGGCCACGGAGACGCTCCACGTGTATCTCGCCGACCCCGCTGTCCTGGCCGACCTCCCGGAAGAGCGCGCCGCGCTCGCAGCGGTGACGTTCACCGCGCCCCCGCTCCCCGGTGCAGGGGACACAGCCGACGCCGCCCACCGCATCGGGAAGCTCACCGCCGCCCGCGACGAGCTGCTCGCCGTGACCGGCGCCGTCCTCGCCGGGCCCGGCCCCACGACGGTGCCCTGAGGGCGTTCGAGTCACCGCCGGGCAGGCCCGCCGACGGTCACCGTCCGGGGCTTTCACCCGGATGATCACCTGTCTACCGTCCGGGCCCTCCGCTCGCCGGGGTGGGGATCTTCCCGCGACCGGATGTGACCCCAGTGCCGAGTAGCGCTTCTCCGATCCGCCGTCCCTCACCTTCCTCGACCTGGGCGGCAACGAGCTGACCGTCCCACCCGAATCGCTGGAGAACCTCGCCGCCCTTCGCGGTCTCCACCTGAACGGCTACCGGCTGACCTCCAGGTGACAGAGGCAAGGAATCTCCTACGCCGGGGCTCTCCGCCGCCTCGACGAAGCGCGAACCGCAACTGCCGAAGCCAATGGCGAGGACCCATCGGCAGTTCGGGAATCAGGACGCTAGAGCGCCAGGCCGAGGGTGAACAGCAGGCCGTACACGAGCTGGAAGCGGCCCGTCTGCTGGAGCGTGGTGATGAGCGCGGGGCCGGTGGCGCCGCCCCGGACGGCCATGACGGGGGCCACGGCGAGCGGGGCGGAGAGCACGGCCAGCGCGGCGAACGGTTGCCACGGTGCGACGGCCAGGGCGACGGCCAGCGGCACGACCAGGCAGAGGGCGTACAGAACCCGCGTGCGGCGTTCGCCGAGCACCACGGCCATGGTGCGCTTGCCCGCGGGGCCGTCGGTCACGATGTCGCGCAGGTTGTTGACCACCAGCATCGCGCACGCCAGCAGACCCACCGGGACCGCCGCCGCGACCGCGAGCCAGGGCAGCCATTCGAGTTGGACGTACGTGGTGCCCGCCACCGCGACCAGCCCGAAGAAGACGAACACCGAGACCTCGCCGAGCGCGCGGTAGCCGTAGGGCGTGGAGCCGCCGGTGTAGAACCACGCCGCGGCGATCGACACCGCGCCGACCAGCAGCAACCACCACGCCTGGGTGACCACCACCAGCACCAGGCCCGCCACCGCCGCGGCCAGGAAGCAGGCCAGGGCCGCGGCGAGGACCTGACGGGGCGGGGCGGCGCCCGAGCCGACCAGGCGCATCGGGCCGACCCGGTCGTCGTCGGTGCCGCGCACCCCGTCGCTGTAGTCGTTGGAGTAGTTGACGCCCACCTGGAGGGCGAGCGCCACGAAGAGCGCCAGCAGGGCCCGCCACCAGATCGCCCCGCCGTACCCGATCGCGACTCCGGTGCCGACGGCGACGGGGACGACGGCGGCGGGAAGGGTGCGTGGACGGGCTCCGGCGATCCACTGGCTCGGGGTGGCCATGGTGCTGCGGTGTTTCCTCTCCGGGGCTAGCTGATGTCGGTCGCCAGGCGGACCATCCGCACCGTGCGACCCATGTCGATGACCCGTTCGGCTCCGTCGTCACCCCACCCGGCCGACTCCAGGAAGCCGAGAACCCGGTAGTTGTCGGCGAAGACCCAGGTCACGATCGTGCGGTAGCCGTCTTCCCGGAGGTAGTCGACCGTGGCGTTCAGCAGCCGGCTGCCGTGGCCCCGCCGGACGTGGTCGGGGTCGACCAGGAACGTGAGCATCTCACCGGTGGTGGTCGGGTCGAGGTCGGGGTCCTCCGCCGGCGCGTGCGAGGCCAGGCCCACCACCTTCTCCGCGCCCTGCATCGCCGCCATGGCCTCGATGCCACCGGGGCCGAGCGCCGGAAAGGCGTCGGTGTCGAGGACGACCCGCTCGACGGCGACGAGCACCCGGTGCCGGGGGCTGGGCGGAGAGGTGATCGCGTCCTCCCACTGCAGCCGCCACATCTTCTCGGCCGCCGGGCCGGTCATCTGCTCCAGCGGTCCTTCGGGAAGGAACTCCCGGTAGCCGTATCTCCACGCGCGGATCTGGGTGCCCGTCACCGCGGCGACATCGTCGTGCCGAGCCGCCCGCACGCCTACGTCTGCCATCTCGGCCCGCTCCTTATCTGCCGTCTGCCGTCGCCTCGGAACGCGCTGTCTCGCGGATCTCGTGCCACGCGAGCGGGCATCAGGCGGGTGGATCCGTGAGGCAGGCCCTTACACCGTATCGGGGAATCCGACTCGCGGATGACGTGAACCTGTCTCCGCCTGTCGTCGGGCCCGATATGCCCTTGTCTTCGTGCGGTTGCCGCAGACTCTCATCGAGCACCACGATCGCGAGCGGTTCTTCGACGAGTCGACGAACGCCCACTGGCAGGTGCTCTCGGTGCACACTTTCAGCCGCGGCCACATGCCGTCGGCGTGCGTCCCCATGACGGCGGCGACGATCCGGGCCAGCCCGCCGGGCACCCCGGTCTCGACCGGTTCCAGCACCGGCCCGCCGGGGGTCAGGGCGACCCGCAGGGGAATCGCGGCGAACACCCGCGCCGCCTCCGGAACCTCGGGTGGAGCCGCGTGTCCGCCGTGCGCCCCGTTCCCGCCGGGCCCCGCGTCGTCCGGGCCGCGATCGTTCCCCGCGCGGTCGCCCTGGTCGTCCCGGTCACGTCTGCCCGAGGCGCGGTTGTCGTGGTTGTGGCGGAGCGCCGAGCGGAGGCTCTCGCGAAGCGCGACGGCCGTCGTCAGGTCGCCCTCGTCGGCCGTGTCACCCGGCCCGATCAGGCCTCGTTTGCCGAGCCACGCGGCCAGCGCGGCCGGGGTGGGGATCGCGTCGGTGTCGCTCTCGACGTCGTAGGTGTTCACGAAGTCGATCACCAGGTCCGAGGGGTTGTCCATGTTCTCGCTCACCTCTTCGCAACCACTGTATGCCATTAGGGGGTTGTATTCAGATCGACACCTCCATACTGTTTTCAGTGGTGTCTCTCAGGGAGTCGACATGTGGTACCTGGCCTACCTCGCGATCCGGGAGAGCCGGAAACGCGGGCCGGATCGGAGGAAAAACCATGATCATGAGGATGTGGCGCGGCTGGACGAGGATCGAGAACGCCGACGCGTACGAGAAATACCTGCTCGCCACCGGTTACGCGGGCTACACCGCGACGGAGGGTAACCGGGGCGTCTGCTTCACCCGCCGCGACGAGGCGGGCAGGAGCGAGTTCCTGCTGACCTCGCTCTGGGAATCGTGGGAGGCGGTCACCGCCTTCGCGGGGGAGGACCCCTCGCGGGCCGTCTTCTACGACGAGGACGACCGTTTCCTCGTCGAGCGCGACCTCACGGCCGCCCACTACGAGGTCTTCGCCGCCTCCTGAGCGTCGCCCGGCCGTCGCGCCCACTCCTTGGGCCCCGTTTCCCGCCGGAGCACTCCCGGGCGTGTCGTGCCGCTCTCGCCGTGGGTTCCGTACGCTCTCGTGGCGGCAGGCGGGGTTCGCGCTGTTCCACGGTGGTGTGACGGTGTCCGTACGGTTTCACCGCGACGGGCGGTGTCCGTACGGCTTCACCGCGACGGGCGGTGTCCGTACGGCTTCACCGCGACGCGCGCTGTCCGAGCCCGGCGGAGGTCAGGATCCGCCCAGGACCGTCGCGAGGCGGCGGACGCCCTCGACCAGCTCCGCCACGTGGATCGGGGCCGAGTGGGTCACCCGGATGCGCGGCCCCGGGGGTTCGGCCGGGTAGTAGATGCGCCCGGGGCTCACCAGGACGCCCGCCAGCCGGGCGGCCTCCACCACGGCGTCCTCGTCCCGGTCGGCCGGGAGCCGCAACCACATGTGCAGGCCGCCCCGGGGGACGAGGTGGATCTCGGCGGCGGGCGCCCGGGCGGTCAGGGCGGCGGCGAGCGCGTCTCTGCGGACGGTCAGCTCGGTGCCCAGCGTGGTCAGGTGGCGCCGCCAGGCGGAGGAGCTGACGAACTCCAGCGCCGCCTCCTGCAGCGGTCTGGCGACGAAGGACGACTCCACGACCTGGCTGGCCCGCAGCCGCCGCGCGACCGGGCCCCGGGCCACGACCCCGGCGATCCGCATGCTGGGAGACAGGGCCTTGGTCAACGAGTTGATGTGCACGACCGTGCCGTGGCCGTCCAGCGAGATCATCGAGGGCGGCGCGGGGGCGGCGGTGAAGTAGCGGGCGTAGTCGTCCTCGATCACGAACGCCCCCGCGGCGCGGGCGATCGCCAGCACCTGCCGGCGCCGTTCGAGGGTGAGGGTCGCCCCGGTGGGGTTGTGCAGGGTCGGCTGGCAGTAGAAGACCCGGGCGCCGGTGACGGCGAACGCCTCCGCCAGGAGCTCCGGCCGCACTCCGTCACGGTCCACGGGCACCGCCGTCGCCCGGAGCCCGGCGGCGCGCGCCGAGGCCAGCGCGCCCGGGTAGGTGGGGGTCTCGACGAGTATGGGGGTGCCCGGGGCGGCGATCGCGCGGAAGGTGTGGGTGAGCGCGGCCTGCCCGCCGTTGACGACCAGCGCGTCCGCGGGGGTGACGTCGCCGCCGAGTTCCTGCGCGAACCACCTGCGCAGTTCGGGGAGACCGGTCAGCGGCGGCGCCGCCCACGCGTCGGGGCGGCGCAGCGCCCGGGAGGTGGCGCCCGACAACGCCTTCGACGGCCGCAGGGCCGGATTGAGGTAGCCCCCCGTGAGCGGGATGACCCCGTCGGGCGGGGGCGTCAGCAGGCCGATCATCTCGGTGTCGTCCACCACCCGGTCGCCGAGTGCCACCGTCTGCCAGGACAGGTCGGCCGCGTCGCCGCGCCGCGTGACCACGGGGGCGACGTACGCCCCGCTGCCCGGCTTCGTGATCACCAGCCCTTCGGCGGCGAGTTGCCCGAGCGCCCGGGAGACGGTCACCGGGCTCACGTTGTGCGCCCGGACCAGCTCGCGGCTTGACGGCAGCCTGTCGCCGGGACGTAGCCGCCGCGTCTCCTCGCGCAGGATGGCGGCCAGCCGGACGATACTGCTATCGTCATTCATGAGAGATAAGAATAGCGCTATCGCCCCGAATCGAGTAGCGGTCGCGGACGGCGAGACTCCACCCGCCGGGCGCGGGCCCGTGATCTCTCCGGGCGGGCGGACGGCGAGTCCCGCGGGCACCGCGTGGCGCGGCACGCTCCTGGCGGGGCTCGGGGTGCTCTCCTTCTCGGGGTCGTTCCCGGCGACGGTCTTCGCCATGGAGGGCTTCGACCCGTACCTCGTGGCGTTCGGGCGGGCCGTGATCGCCGTGGTCGCGGCGGTGGCGTTCCTGCTCGTGGCCAGGGTGCCGCTGCTGCCGCCCAGATCCCAGCTCCGGTCGTACCTCGTCATCGGGGCCGGGGTGGCGCTCGGCTTCCCCGTCCTCAGCGGCGTGGCGCTCGACGCCGGGGCGAGCACCTCGCACTCCGCCGTGGTGATCGGGCTGCTGCCCGCCGCCACCGCGGCCTGCGCCGTGCTGCGGGCCGGGGAACGGCCCAGGCCGCTGTTCTGGGTGGCCTGCGGGCTCGGCGCGGCGTCGATCACGATCTTCACCCTCGGCATGGGCGGCGGCCACGTCACCGGGGCCGACCTGCTGCTCGTCGGCGCGCTGCTCTCGGCCGCCGTCGGTTACACCGAGGGCGGGCGCCTGGCCCGCGAGACCCCCGGCTGGCGGGTGATCTCCTACGCCCTGGTCGTCGTCGCGCCGCTGACCGTGCCGGCCACCGCGGTGCTGGCGCTGACCACCGACGCGCGGCCCGGCGTCGCGTCACTGGCCGGGTTCGCCTACGCCGGCCTGATCTCGATGTTCCTCGGATTCATCCCCTGGTACGCGGGGATGGCCATCGGCGGGATCGCCCGCACCGGGCAGACCCAGCTCGTCCAGCCGCTGCTGACGCTGGTGTGGGCCTGGCTCCTGCTCGGCGAGCGGTTCGGCCCGGCCACGATCGTGGCGGCGCTGGCCGTCCTCGTGTGCGTCACCCTGACGCAGCGGGCTCGTTCGTGAGCGGCGCCGGCCGTTCTCGCACGTGCTGCCCCGGTGCGGCGGGCTCGTTCGCGGGCGGTGCCGGCCGTTCTCATGCGTGCCGCCCTGACGCGGCGGACCCGCTGATCCGGGCCATCGTCGAGCGGTGGGGCATCGAGTTCCCCGCCATCCCCGAGCTCGACATCGAGGGCGTCACGGTGGACATGGTCGACCTGGAGGACGTGATCCCGGTCTTCTGAAGGGTCGCGGGGCCTTCGCGGCGAAGACGGCCACCCGCGCGATGCGACTGCCGCGGCTGTTCGTGTCGCGGCCGGCCTCATCGGAGGTGGCTTGACGCGAACAGCCGTTCGGCGTCGGCGACCGACCGCTCCAACCCCTCCCGATCGGTGACCATCCCCGCCATGATGCCGTCGATCCCGCGCAACCCCGCCCGCTGCAGCAGGGTCTTCTCGTTGGTCACCCACTCGCCGCGGGCGGCCAGGACGGCGTGCGCGGTCTGCATCGCCGCGGTGGCCAGGGAACCGGCGACCTCCGCCAGGCGACCGCGCGGCACGTAGTTGGCCTTGGCGTACATGAGGGTCATGTGCGCCCTGCCGCGCCAGTGCTCCGGCGCCGTCCGGCGTAGAGCCTCGGGGAAGGCGGGACGGGGGAGCTCGCCGCGAAGTACGCGGTTGAGGGCGAGCTCGGCGACGACGAGATAGCTGGGGATGCCCGCCAGGTGGAACATCAGCGGCTCCCAGTGGAACCGGCCCTGTTCCGCCTCGGCGAGCTCGTGCTCCACGACGTTCAGGTCACGGTAGTGGACGTCGACACGGCGGCCCTCGACCGTGAGCCAGGCGCCGCCGTTGAAGACGCCACCGCCCCAGCCGCCGAGCTCCGAGACCTCGCCGGGGAACCCGAGAGCCCGCAGATCGGCGGGGTCGAAGCCGCCCCGGTAGTAGACGGCCAGGTCCCAGTCACTGTCGGGCCTGTGCGTACCCTGGGCGCGTGATCCGCCCAACGTGACGGCCCGCACTCCGGGCAGTGCGGCCAACCGGTCGGTGAGGCGGTCGAGAAAGAGCTGTTCGTCTCTGGTGTCGTTCATGATGGCGAACCCGATGCGGTAGAAGTGATCATTCGTTTGCGGGCGTACTCCGCGGGCCGCACAATGGCGCTGAAGCCTCCACGGCGCCTGACGGACGGAGATCTCCGGCATCACTTCATGGGCCGGAAGATATCACCCGCCCGGCTCGCGGGACTGGGCGAGCGGGGTGAGGCCGGCGCGGCGGCGGAGTCACCTCCGCCGGAACAGTCCGTCGTTCCCTGATCACAGGAAGGATGTTCCACAGTGAGATGATTCGGGAACTTTGCCCTGACCCGTGACTCGGTCGAGAATGGTGACCGGGACGCCGACCTCCGCCCGCACCCGGTCACGAAGGCCGGGCCACGCCGGCGGAGGCCCTCCAGTGACGTAGGGAGACGTGTTGTGGGTGCGAGCCTCACGGTGGGGGACGTGGTCGAGGACTTCAAGCTCCTCGACGAGACGGAGACGCCGCGGCGGCTCAGCGAGTTCCTCGCCAAGGGACCGGTGGTGTTGTTCTTCTACCCGGCGGCCATGACGACCGGGTGCACGGCGCAGGCCTGTCACTTCCGGAACCTGGCGGCCGACTTCGCCGAGGTGGGAGCGACCAGGATCGGGATCAGCCGGGACAAGGTGGAGCGCCAGGCGATGTTCGCCCAGACCAACCAGCTCGGCTTTCCCCTCCTGTCCGATCCGGACGGCGTCGTCGCCCGCCGCTTCGGCGCCCGCAGGTCCATCGCGGTGGGCCCGTTCCTCACCCGCCGGATGACCTTCGTCATCGACGTGGACCGCAGCATCCTCGGCATCATCCACAGCGAGGGTTCCATGGAGGCCCACGCCGACCGCGCCCTGGAGATCCTCCGCTCCCGCCCCTACCCGTGACCGGGACACACGGAGCCCGGCTGACCGGCCCGTGGGAGTCCCGTTGACCGGGATATGGGAGTCCGGCGTACCGGCCTTCCCCACACCCTGCCCCGGCGCGACCGGAGGCCGACGCAGTGATCCACAAGCACCTCGCAAGCGGGTTCCTCCACGCTCACCTCCAAGGAGAGGTGTGCGGGGGTGGCGGATGCGGGTTCAGGGCTGGGCTGTCAGATGCCTGCTGGCGGCGTCGCTGTGCGAGCTGGTGGTGGCGGGAGTCAGCCTCGCCTCCTGCCCGGCCGCGCGGCGGAGCTGGAGACGGAGAAGGCGGCCGGCAACTCCGTCCATGGGCAGATGCTCGCGCTGGGCGAGGCCGAGGATCTCATGTGGGTCTACGCCGTGGCCGGTGTGATCACGCTGGCCCTGGCGGCTCCGGCGTGGCGGTGGGGTGAGACCGCGAAGGTGCGGACCATCATGGCGGTGGGTCTCGTACCGTACACAGCGCTCTGCCACCACCTCTGGTGGAGAGCCATGGACGAGGCCGACTCATTTCTGTTGTTGTACTCGTATGTGGCCTCCACGGTGGTGAACATGGCCTGGCTCCTCTATCTCGCGGGGACGATCCTGCTGTTCTCCTCCGGAGCGGGCATTCGCCCTCAGGCTGATCAGGGCTCCGTTTCCCCCTGAACGGCAAGGTCGGGCGTCCTGCCGGGAAGGCGTCCACCGGCCGGCTTCCGGTCGACCGGTCTTATCCGCTCTTCTCCGGAGGTTCGGGCCATTTCTCCGGTGGTGACACATAGGTGCCGCGATAGGGCACGGTGAAAACCCACCCCTGTCTGCGGAGAAGCGCGACGGAGTTCCGTATGGTCGCCTTGGCGACGCCGTACCCCTCCATGAGGGACTTCTCGCTGGGAATCCGGCGGTTGACCGTGATTCTCCCCTGTTGGATTGAATCGGCGATTTCGGTGGCTATCTCCTCGTATAAAGGGGCTTTCCGTCGGCGTGGCCGAGTCCCCGCCGGGCCGACGAAAGTTCCTTTACCGGGAATGGTGTGCACCAGCCCGCGCTCCCGCAGTTCGCGGGTCACCCGGCGGGCGGTGGTGCGCGCGATGCCGTAGTCGATCTCGAATTCCGTCTCGCTGGGAATCGCTTCCCCGGCGTCGAGGTCGCCGTCGTCGATATGGCGCTGCACAATGTCGGCGACCTGCTTGTATATCGGTATCGGGCCGTCTCTGTCGAGCACGGTCATACAGTAGGCGTCCCGATACGAGCACGTCCGGTGAACCCGCGAACAACCCCGCTTACTCCTGGGGCCATTTCTCCTCGGGAGAGACATAGCTGCCGCGTTGCGGCACCGTGTAAATCCATCCGCGTTCGCGGAGAACACCGACCGCCCGGCGCGCGGTCTCCCGTGCCACGTCGTATTGCTGCATCAGCGTCGCCTCACTCGGGATGGGGCGGCGCGGGCGTAGATCACCACTGCGGATGCGTTCGACGACATCGTCTGCGATCTGCTGATACATGGGTGTTCTGCGCGGTTGACGGATTCCCTCGTCGGGCGGACCGACGAATGTGCCCTCGCCCTGCACGGTGTAGACGAGCCCCTCGTCGCGCAATATCTGGACGGCCCTCCTGGCGGTCGTGCGTGCGACGCCGAACTCGTTCTGGATGTCGGTCTCGCTCGGGACGACGTGTCCGGACGGAAGGTTCGCTTCCGTGATCCGCAGGCGGATGATCTCTGCGATCTGCAGGTAGAGGTGGGTGTCTCCATCGTGATCGAGCACATTCGGAATATAGGCGAACGAAGACGTACCCGCACATATCCGGACATCTGGAAAGACGAGAAGCGATTTTGGATTGGACGAGAAGAGACGACTAGACGTATGATTTCTCGTGGTTGGGAGGTGGGGCTGCTCGTGGTGGTTGCGGTGTCGTTCGAGCGGCATCACGGCCGTCACGTGGCGCCGGTCCAGGCCAGGTACAAGCGCGTCGACTGGCGGCCGCAGCGGCCGCGGGCCGACCGGTTGCGGGTCAAGGAGCACACCTGTGACTGCGAGGACGTCTTCTACGAGCTCTGCCAGGCGGGCGGGTTGCTCTTCGTCCGCAGGACGGAGATGAAGAGGAACGGAGAGATGGTCGTGCACGAATCACCCTGGGCGGTCGCGAAGCAGACGCAGGAGCTCTGGCTCCGGCTGCTGATGGGCGCCGCCCGCTGACAGGGGTTCGTCGGCCGGAGCGGGCATCTCCGGCCGACGTGTGAAGCCCCCGGTCTCTCTGAGAGGGCAGGGTCCAGGGAGGCCGGGCGGCGGTCCCGTACCGGCGGAGGGGCTGGTACGGGCCCGCCGAGAGGCGCCCGGCAGGTCTCCCTTCCCACCAACCTGCCGGGTTCGCCTCTTCCGGGAAGATCAACCGGTTCGTGGACGGCCGCGGTCTTTCTGTCCCGGGCGTGGTTCCCGCCTGGCGCGGCGTCGCGCCGACGGGCGGCCGGCCCGTTCCTCGCCGCTCTCCTCGGGATCTCCCCTGGGGCGGACCGCCGCTTCCGTGTGGTCGTCCGCGGGCGGGTCGTAGGGGACGCGGCGCCAGGCGGTGTCGGTCACGATCAGGTGGTCGAGGAATCGGAGACCGAGGGTGCCGGCGGCGTCGTGGAGGCGGGTGGTGACCTCCAGATCGGCCGCGCTGGGGTCGAGGGAGCCGCTGGGGTGGTTGTGGGCCAGGCCGAAGGAGGAGCCGTCGGAGGTGAGGACGGTGCTCATGATCTCGCGAACCGGAGCCGGGGCGTGGTCGCTGCCGCCCTCGCTGACGATCGTCCTGCGGATCACGGCACCGCTCGGGTCGCAGACCACCACGACCACGCGCTCGTGGCTCAGGCCGCGCAGGAGCGGGGCGGCCACCGCGGCCAGGTCTCCCGAGCAGGTGACGCGGCGGCGCTCCGGCCCCGACTGCGCCTGCCGCACGAGGTGGAAGGCGGCGACGACCCGGGCCGCCTTGGCCGGGCCGATGCCGGGGACCGACATCATGCGATGGGCGTCGGAGCGGGCCAGACCGTGCAGGTCGCCGCAGTGCGCGATCAGGTGCGAGGCCAGCTCCATCGCGTTGGTGCCGCGGCAACCGGAGCCGATCAGCAGGGCGAGCAGCTCCCGGTCGGCCAGCGCGGTCGCGCCACCGGACAGGAGGCGCTCGCGGGGCTGGTCGTTGGGTGGCAGGTCCTTGACGCGCAATCGGCACCTCCGGCTTGGGAAACCAGGTCGGTTGTACCAGGGGGTGCCGACATTCCGGCCGGGGAGTTCCCGGGCCGAGGCCGCCGGGGGCCGGCCGTGCCCCGGGGCGGGCCGGCGGTGGGATCAGGGGTGCAGGGGGTGGGTGTAGACCAGGCGGAAGCGGTCACCGGGGATGACGATGTCACTGGTCTCCACCGGGCGGTCGCCGGCCCAGTGGGTGCGCTCGACGTGGAGGACGTGGACGCCCGCGGGCAGGGCGAGGGCGTCGCTCTCCGCGGGCTGTGGGACGCGGGTGTAGACCTGTTCCACGATCTCGGTGACCTTGACACCGATCGCGGACAGGCGGGCGATCAGGCCCCGCGGGCCGTCGTCGCCACCGGGCTCGCCGAACTCGGCGGGTTCGTAGGAGGTGGCGAGCTGGATCGGCTTGCCGTCGCCGCGGAAGACGTACCGGGTGCGGATGACGGGGGCGGATTCGTCCAGCCGGAGACGCTGGGCGATGTCGGGGGTGGCGTCCGCGGGCTCGGTCCGGCGGTCCCAGGTGGCGCGGGTGCCCTGCGACTGGATGTCGGCCCCGAAGGGGACGTGGTGGTCGTGGAAGCGCCAGCGGTGCAGGGGGACCAGCGCCGGCTGGTCGCGGACGTAGTGGCCCGAGCCGACGCGGCCGACGATCAGACCCTCGGCGGCGAGCACGCGGAGCGCGTGGCGGGCGGCGGTCTCGCCGACGCCGTATTTTCTGGTCAGCTGGGCGCGTGAGGGGACCGGGGCGCCGGGGGGAAGGGAGCCGTCGACGATCTGGCGGCGAATGTCGGCGACGACGCGCAGGTAGACAGGATCGGAGCTTGCCACGGGTCCATCCCTGAGTTCGACAGGCGTTGCCCCATCCTGTCGTATTCGGGGGACAACTCAGGGTAATGGCTCCAATTTGGAGCTCCAACTTTGCGATCCTCCCGGGGTCGCCCAAGAGGGGGCAAAAAATATCTCAGAGGCGGTGTAACGCCCGTGTAAGCACCGCCGATTGAACGGTAGAGACCGTCGATGTGTGTACCCCCGAGCACATATCGGCGGTCTCTTTCTTCATCGGAAGCCGTGCCGGGCTTAAAGAAGCCGGAAATCTCGCCGGTCCCCGTTCGCGAGCGGAGCTCCGGGAAGGCCCGCGAGGTCCCCGGAAGTTCCCGGCCCCGCCGGCTCCGTGTCCCCCGCAGGCCCCGTCGCCGTGAAGTTCCCGGCTCCGTCGGCTCCTCGGGCCCCGTCGCCGCGGAGTTCCCGGCCCCTCGGCCCCGGTTCTGCGTCCCCCCGCGGGTCCCGTCGCCGCGCGGTCGCCTCCGGGGTCACGGAGGCCCCGATGACGGCCTCCCGCCGGGAGCCCCGGCCGGTGCCGAGTCGCCGCTGCGGCGACGTATATCCACGTGTACGGTGTGCAGCGGGCACCTCGGGGGGATATTCGCTCATGGGCCCATCGGTGGACGGAGGTTAGGCGGGGTGGCGGAGTCCACCGGTTTCACGGATCCGGGTAGCGTTCCCTCTATGGCAGCGCCAACTGGAACCTCCGACGCCCCCTTCGGCCGCATGCTGACCGCCATGGTCACGCCCTTCGCCCATGACGGATCGGTCGACTACGAGGGCGCGCAGCGCCTGGCCACCTACCTGGTGGACGAGCAGCGCAACGACGGCCTGGTCGTGAGCGGCACGACAGGGGAGTCCCCGACGACCACCGACGACGAGAAGGAGCGCCTTCTGCGCGCCGTCGTCGAGGCGGTCGGCGAGCGCGCCACGATCGTGGCCGGCGCCGGGACCAACGACACCCACCACAGCGTCGGGCTGGCCCGCGCCGCCGAGCGCGCCGGGGCCCATGGTCTCCTGCTGGTGACGCCCTACTACAGCAAGCCGCCCCAGGAGGGGCTCTACCGTCACTTCACCGCCGTGGCCGACGCCACGGGGCTGCCGGTCATGCTCTACGACATCCCCGGCCGGAGCGGCGTGCCGATCCGGAACGAGACCCTGGCGCGGCTCGCCCGGCACGAGCGGATCGTCGCGGTCAAGGACGCCAAGGCCGACCTGTTCGCGGGCTCCCAGGTGATGGCGGCCACCGGCCTGGCCTACTACTCCGGTGACGACACGCTCAACCTGCCGTGGCTCTCGGTCGGGGCCGTGGGGTGCGTCAGCGTGATCGGCCACGTCGTGGGCGCGGAGATCGCCGCGATGATCGAGCTGTACGGCGCCGGGGACGTCGCGGGCGCCCTCGCCATCCACCGCAGGCTGCTCCCGGTGGTTTCCGGGATCATGATGCAGGCCGGTGGTGCGATCATGGCGAAGGCGGCGTTGGCCCTGGTCGGGCAGCCCGCCGGGCCGATGCGGCCGCCGCTGGCCGAGGCCACGGACGGGGAAGTGGCGCGACTGCGCGAAGACTTGATCGCGGGCGGCGTGAAGCTGTCCGACGGGGTTGTGACATGAGAGAGAACACCGCGGCCGACATCGGCCGCGTCCGGGAGGAACGAGAGTTTGCGAGATAGAAGACACAGCGGTCCCCTGGGGGACGGAGTGCTCGGCGAGGGAGTAGTCCTGCCGCCCGCGGGGGTCTCCGGCACCTGTGAGACGTGCAAGAGAGGTGTGGCCGGATGAGTCACCCCCATCCCGAGCTCGGGCCGCCGCCCGCGCTCTCCGAAGGCGCCCTGCGCATCGTCGCGCTGGGCGGCCTCGGCGAGATCGGCCGTAACATGGCCGTGTTCGAGTACGACGGCCGGTTGCTGATCGTCGACTGCGGGGTGCTGTTCCCCGATCCCGACCAGCCCGGCATCGATCTGATCCTGCCCGACTTCGAATACATCCGCGACCGCCTGGACGACGTCGAGGCGGTGGTGCTGACCCACGGGCACGAGGATCACATCGGCGCCGTGCCGTACCTGTTGCGCGAGCGCCGCGACATCCCGGTCGTGGGTTCCAAGCTGACGTTGGCGCTGATCGAGGCCAAGCTCACCGAGCACCGCATCCAGCCGGTCAAGCGGGAGGTGGTGGAGGGGGAGCGGCACCGTTTCGGGCCCTTCGAGTGCGAGTTCCTGGCCGTCAACCACTCCATCCCGGACGCGCTGGCCGTCGCGATCCGCACGCCCGCGGGCATCGTGCTGCACACCGGTGACTTCCGGATGGATCAGCTGCCCAGCGACGGGCGCCTGACCGACCTGGGCGGTTTCGCCAGGCTCGGCGCCGAGGGCGTCGACCTGCTGATGTCCGACTCCACCAACGCCGAGGTGCCGGGCTTCGTCACCAGCGAGCGGGAGATCGGGCCGGTCATCGACGAGGTGATCCGCACTGCGGAGAAGCGGGTGATCGTGGCGAGCTTCGCCTCCCACATCCACCGCGTCCAGCAGGTCATGGACTCCGCCGAGAAGCACGGCCGCAAGGTGGCCCTGGTCGGCCGCTCGATGGTCCGCAACATGGGCGTCGCCCGCGACCTGGGCTACCTGCGGGTCTCCCCGGGCCTGATCGTCGACTCCAAGGAGATCGAGGCCCTGCCGGCCGAGGACGTGGTGCTGATCTGCACCGGGTCCCAGGGCGAGCCGATGGCCGCGCTGTCGCGCATGGCCAACCGGGACCACCCGATCAGGATCGCCGAGGGCGACACCGTGTTGCTGGCGTCCTCGCTGGTGCCGGGCAACGAGACCGCCGTCAACAAGGTGATCAACGGCCTGAGCCGCTGGGGCGCCCGCGTCGTGCACAAGGGCAACGCCAAGGTGCACGTCTCCGGGCACGCCGCCGCGGGCGAGCTGCTGTACGTGCTGAACATGACCCGGCCGTCCAACTTCATGCCGGTGCACGGCGAGTGGCGTCACCTGCGGGCGCACGCCAAGCTCGCCGCGCTGACCGGGGTCCCCGAGGATCACATCGTGATCGCCGAGGACGGCGTCGTGGTGGACCTGCTCGACGGCCGGGCGAAGATCGTGGGCGCGGTGCCCGCCGGTTACGTCTACGTGGACGGCACCTCGGTGGGCGACGTCACCGACTTCGCGTTGAAGGACCGCCGGATCCTCGGTGACGAGGGTTTCGTCTCCATCGTCATCGTGATCGACACCGCCACCGGCAAGCTGGCCGCCCCGCCGGAGATCCACGCCCGGGGCTCCGGCATCGACCCCGTCGATTTCGACGAGATCCTGCCGCAGGTCGAGCGGGCCCTCCAGGAGAACGCGGCCGACGGGGTGGTCGACATCCAGCAGGCCCGCCGCGTGGTCCGCAGGACCGTCGGGCGCTGGGTGAGCGACAGCTACCGCCGCCGACCGATGATCATCCCGGTCGTCGTGGAGGTCTGACCTCCGTCCCGTGCGGCGGCCGTCCCCTCCGGCCGCCGTACGGCCGCTCCCGCCGCCGTGAGGCCGGCGGACGCCGCCGTATGGTCAGCGGACTCAGACGGGGAGCGGGCGCTCGCCGCACGATGTCTCCCGTCATGCGGTCAGCAGGGGGCGGCTGCTCGCCGCACGGGCCCCGCCGCCGTATGGCGGGCCGACCGTACGGGTTCCCGCCGCGTGGTCAGCAGACGCCGGGCAGGGAGCAGACCCGGGCCGCCATCTTCCGGGCGTCCCTCAGCGGCTCGGCGAAGTCGCTGTCGCGTACCTTCCCGTAGTCGCCGGACAGGAGATAGAAGGCCAGTGCGCGGCCCTTGCGGACGACGACGGCCCGCTGGCCGTCGATGGTGGGACGCCCGCTCTTGGGGTCGTAGCCCTGGATCGCCACCCGTACGGCCTGGTCTCCGGCGCTGACCGGTTTCGCCGAGGCCGTGAAGACCGCGGGGCCGGACTTGACGCGCTTGCAACTGCCGGCCTGTGCGAGCAGGCCGGCCATCGCGTCACGCGCGGCGCCGGCGGAGCGGTAGACCACCAGTTGCTCGCCCCGGTAGAACAAGGGCGCGGTGAATTCGACCGTTCGTGCGCTCGCCCGTCCGCTGCCGGTGTTCTTGCTCAGGTTGCACGGGAAGAACCCGAGGTTCTTGCTCAGCTTGTTGCTGATCGTCCATTTCTCCTCGGTCGGGTCGTCCACCGGCTTGCGGGCCTGCGACTCGTACAGCAGGAAGTTCCTGGGGAACTGTCCAGTGGCCTGCCCCGTCTCGGCGAGGGCGGCGCCGCCGGTGAACGTGGCCGCGAGCGTCACTCCCGCCACCGCTACGCGTGCCGCCGTCCGTCCGGTCCCGATCATCGTGGTCCTTTCCGTTTCGTCTGTTTCTCTACACGGTGAGATGCAGGTCCCCCGGGAAAAGTTCGCGGGGTTCCGGCGCCGGGAGCCACCCCTGCCGGGCGCCGCCCAGGCTTCCCCCGTGGGCCGTTCCCCACCGTGCACGGTCGGGGGCGCCGTACGTTCCCCGTCATGTACCGGGCGGGCAGTGCGCCGCCGCGGGGTCAGCAGACACCGGGCAGTGAGCAGACCTTGCCCGCCATCCTCCTGGCGTCCCCCAGCTGCTCGGAGAAGTGGTCGCTCTTCACCGAGTGGTACTCGGCCCCGTGGAGGTAGATCGCCAGGGCGCTGCCCTTGCGTACGACGACGGCCCGCTGGCCGCCGACGGTGGGGCGCCCCTTCTTGTCGTAGGCCTGGATGGTCAGCCGCGCGGCCTGGTCGCCGATGCCGACCGCCTGCGCCGAGGCCTTGAAGACCAGGGAGCCGGACCTGTCGGTCTTGCACCGGTTGACCTGCGCGAGCAGGTCGGCCATGGCGGAGCGCGCGGCGCCGGCGGAGCGGTAGAGCACCAGCTGCTCGGCCCGGTGGACCTCGGAGAACTGGTAGTCGATCGTCCGCGTGCTCACCCGGCCGCTGTCCGAGGGCCTGTTCAGGAGGCACGGGTTGAATGCGAGGGTGGCGCCCAGCTTGTTGCTGATCGTCCACTTCTCTCCGCTTGAGGGGTTGACCGGTTTGCGGGCCTCGGATTCGTACAGCAGGAAGTTCTTGGGGATCTGCCCGGTGGCCTGCCCCGTCTCGGCGAGGGCGGCGCCACCCGCGAACGTGGTCGCGAGCGTCGCCCCCGCCACCGCCAGCCGCATCGCCGTCCGTCCCATACCGGTCATCGAGATTCCTCCCCGTCCGTTAAGCCGTGTCGCTACATGTCATGAGATGCAGGCTTCGCCGGGAAAGTTCGTGCGGCGCGGCGATGGGTGCGCCGGGGAAGGTGTCGTTGTATCCTCAAAGTGTTCTATGTAGTAGCTTGTAATTCTATGTAGTAGAACGATGGAGGGTCGATGGAGGTACGGCACGCCACGGCACCCGACCAGATCCCGGGGGCGACGACCGACTGGCTGCGCCGCCGGTTCCTGGTGGAGCGGCTCTTCGTGCCCGGGGAGGTCCGCCTGCTCTACTCCCACGAGGACCGGATCGTGGTCGGCGGTGCCCAGCCCGGCGACACGCCGCTGCGCCTGCACAGCCCCGACCCGCTCAGGTCCGCCTACTTCCTGGAGCGCCGCGAGCTCGGCGTGGTCAACGTGGGCGAGCCGGACGGCGAGCCGGGCACGGTGACCGTGGACGGCACGCCGTACGCGCTGGCGGCCAAGGAGTGCCTCTACGTCGGCAGGGGCGCCCTGGAGGTGACCTTCGAGGGCGGCCCGTTCTACCTGGTCTCCACCCCCGCGCACGCCACCCTGCCGACCGTCAGGGCGACGATGGAGGACGCCGAGCCGGTGCGGCTGGGCGGCCGGGACGGGTCCAACGAGCGCACGATCTACAAGTACATCCACGCCAAGGGCATCCAGAGCTGCCAGCTCGTGCTGGGCGTGACCGTGCTGGAGCCCGGCAGCATGTGGAACACCATGCCCTGCCACACCCACGAGCGCAGGACCGAGGTCTACCTCTACTTCGACCTGCCGCCGGGGGAGCGGGTGATCCACCTGATGGGGCGGCCCGACGAGACCCGCAACCTGGTGGTCGCCGACCGGCAGGCGGTGATCTCGCCGCCCTGGTCGGTGCACTGCGGCTTCGGCACCCGGAGCTACTCCTTCGTCTGGGCCATGGGCGGCGAGAACCAGGCGTTCGAGGACATGGAGCAGGTCGCGATCGGCGAGATGCGCTGATGTTCTCCCTGGAGGGCAAGACCGCGCTCGTCACGGGTGCGCGCACCGGGATCGGGCGGGCACTGGCGGTGGGCCTGGCGGCGGCCGGGGCCGACCTCGTTCTGCACGGCCGCGACGACGACCTGGACGAGGTCGAGGCCGAGGTGCGCAAGGCCGGCAGGCAGGTCTCGCGCTGGATCCTCGACCTGTCGGACCCACGCCGCGTCCCCGAGGCGGCCGAGCGGCTGGGGCCGATCGACGTGCTGGTCAACAACGCCGGGATCATCCGCAGGACCCCGGCCGCCGAGCATCCCTACGGTTCCTTCCGCGAGGTTCTCGATGTCAATCTGGACGCCGTCTTCCTCCTCAGCCAGACCGTCGGGACGCGCATGCTCGCCCGGGGTTCCGGGAAGATCATCATGATCGCCTCCATGCTGTCGTTCCAGGGCGGCGTCAACGTCCCCGGCTACACCGCGTCCAAGCACGCCGTCGCGGGGCTCACCCGGGCCCTGGCCTGCGAGTGGGCGGGCTCCGGGGTGCAGGTCAACGCGATCGCCCCCGGTTACATCAGGACGAACAACACCGAGCGTCTCCGGGACGACCCCGCGCGGGAGGCCGAGATCAGGGCGCGCATCCCCGCGGGCCGCTGGGGCGCCCCGGAGGATCTCGTGGGCGCGGCGGTCTTCCTGGCGTCCAGTGCTTCCGACTACGTCAACGGGCATCTGCTGGCAGTCGACGGAGGTTGGTTAGCCCGCTGACCAGTAGGCTCACGATCGTGGTCAGGGAAGGCAGTTCTATCGACAAGGCGCTGGCGGTGCTGGAGGCAATCGCCGAGCACCACCGCGTAACCGACATCGCCACCGCGACGGGGGTGTCGAAGTCGACCGTCCATCGCATCCTCCAGTCGCTCGTCGAGTGGGGGTTCGCCCGGGCGGACGGCAGCGGGGGGTACGAGCCCGGCCCCCGCATCCTCACGCTGGCGGGCCGGGTCATGAGCCGCTTCGACCCGGCCCGCCAGGCCTCCGCCGCGCTGAACGCCCTCCACGAGCGGATCGGCTACACCACGCACTTCGCCATCCGCAGCGGTGACGAGGCGGTGTACGTCGACAAGCTGGAGGGCCGGCGGCCGTACCAGATGCCCTCGCGCGTCGGGATGAGCCTGCGCCTGCACTGCACCGCGATCGGCAAGGCCGTCCTCGCCCAGCTGGGCGAGGACGAGGTCCGCGCCATCTGCGCCCGCACAGGCATGCCCGCGCTCACCGCCAACACGCTGACGACCCCGGACGAGCTCCTGGTCCATCTGGCCGGGGTGCGCGCCCGGGGCTACGCGCTGGACGACGAGGAGAACCTTCCCGGCATCCTCTGCGTCGCGGCCCCGGTCTTCGACCACACCGGCCAGGTGCTCGGCGGCATCTCCATCTCCGCCCTGGCGATGGACATGAGCCGTGAGGACGTCGAGCAGTTCGCGCCCGAGGTCGTCGCGGCGGCCCGCGAGGTCTCCCGGGCCCTCGGCGCCCCGGAGCCGATCCTCAACCGCTGACCCGCCGCGAGGATCCGCTCCACCGCCGGGGCGGGCCGGCCGCCGGTGGAGCGGGTCGGCCGCCGGGCCGGACGCCCGCCGTTCGGCCCTCCCGCGACGGTGCCGGCAAGCGCGCGATACGGGGCAGGGGGGACCGGAGCCCCGGAGATCAGCAGACGTCGGGCAGCGAGCAGATCTTGCCGGGCGTCGGCGGGAGGCCGGCGACGGTGGCCATCGTCCCGGCGTCCTTCAGCTGCCTGCTGAAGTCGCCGTCACGCACCTCGGTGTACTCGCCCGCATGGGTGTAGATCATGATGGCGGCGCCCTCCTGGGCGATGACGATCCGTCGGCCGCCCGCGGCGATACGCCCGCTCTTGCGGTTGTACGCCTGGGTCACCACCCGTGCGGCACGATCGCCCATCAGAGCCGCGTTCGAGCTGGTCTTGACGACCAGGGAGCCGGACGTGACGCGATCGCACTCGCCGAGCTGATCGAGCAGCGCACGGTACGCGTAGAGCGAGTAGGCCTCGTGGTAGTAGATCACCACCTGCTCGGATCGGTGCTCCTTGGCGGCGGTGTAACTGATCGTCCGCGCGCTCACCCGGTCGGAGCCGGTGGAGTGAATCACGTCGAAGGGCTCCCGCCGGTTGCAGGGGTTGAATTCGAGAACCTGCCCCAGATCCTCGTTGATCGTCCACTTCCCCTCCTCCGGGCGTGCCACGGGCTTACGGGCCTCGGCCTCGTACAGGAGGAATCCCGTGGGCAGTTTCCCGGGGGTCGGCAGCGGGTCCGCGGAGGTGGTGCAGCCCGTGGAGCCGACCAGGAGGATCATGCTCGCCAACGCCACGCGCATCGCCGTCCGGCCGATCCCGATCATCGTGGCCCCTTTTCCCGTCCTGCCGGTCTCTCTCCGCACATGGTGAGACGCCGGTTTCCCGGGAAAGTTCTCGCGGGTCCGTGGTGGGTACGCCCGCCTCCCTCCCCGAGGGCCGGATCATGGCCGGTGGTCCCGGCCCGCGCCCGCCGGGCGGGAGGCGCGCCGCCCCTCTCCCCGGTCCGCCGGATGATCCGCCGGGCGGGAGCGGGACCTCGGGTTCCCCGCCCGCGGGCTCAGCCCCGGGGAGAGCCGGTGAGCGGTCCGGCGCCGGCCTGCCGCAGCAGGGCGTCGATCTCGTGCGGGGTGGCCGAGCGGCCCGTCCCGCCGCGGCCGGAGAGGCTGACGGCCGCGGCGGCCATGCCCGCGCGGACCGCCGCGGCCGCGGGCTCGCGCCGGGCCAGGAAGGCACACACCGTCCCGGCCAGGACGTCCCCGGCCCCCGTCTGGTCCACGATCCGCTCGGCGGGGAACGCGGGCAGGTGGACCGGCTCGCGGTCGCCCTCCGCCAGGAGAACCCCGTCCCCGCCGAGGGTCACGGCGACGGCCCCGGCGCCCAGGGCCCGGCAGGCGCGGACCACCTCGCCCGGGTCGGTGCAGCCGAGCAGGGGCAGGCTGTCACCCGGACAGGAGATCTTGACCAGGGCGGCGTGCGGGGCGACGTCGCGCAGGACGGCCCGGGCGGCTTCCGGGGTGGTCAGCCGCGAGCGGAAGTTGGGGTCGTAGACGACCCGGCCGGAGGCGGTCATGGCGGCGTGCCGCACGGCCTCGGCGCAGGTGGCGGAGATCGCGGCGGTGACACCGCTGAGCAGGACCACCCGGGCGGCGGCCACGGGGGAGCGGTCGACGTCCTCGCGGCCCATGCGCGAGGCGGCGCTGCCGTGGCGGAGGTAGACGAAGGCGCGCTCGCCCGAGGGGTCGGCACCGACCGCGTACGCGCCGGTCGAGCCCTCGCCACGGGCCATCCAGCGCACCTCCACACTGCGCCCGGCGGCGAAGCGGACCAGCCGCTCGCCGAACTCGTCGGCCCCCACCCGGGTCACCAGGGCCACCCGCGCCCCCTGCGCGGCGGCGGCCACCGCGGCGTTGAGCGCGTCACCGGAGAACGACAGATGGAAGGTGGCGGCCTCCGTCAGGGCGTGGTCCGCGGAGAACTCCACGAGCGGTTCACCCAGTACGACCACGTCCACAATGGCTCCTCGTTTCATGTGGTTTCATGTAATGGAATCTGATGTCATGTTATGCAACACAATGACGTGGAGGTCACCATGCCGAACATCACCGTCGAACTGCTGTCGGGCCGGACCCTCGACCAGCGCCGCGAGTTCGTGGCCGCGCTGACCGACGCGGCGGTGGACATCCTGAAGGCCCGTCGCGAGGCGGTGCGCATCGTCTTCACGGAGATCGAGAAGTCCGACGTCGCCAACGGCGGTGTCCTGGAGTCCGACAAGTAAGGCGAGCCGGCCGCGTCGGGCGAGTGCCCGGCGGTCCCGTCCCCGGGCGGGCGGCGTCCCGGCGACCGCCCGCCCGGGGTGACCCACCGCCGCCCGCCCGGGGCGGTCCTGCGACCGGCCCCGGGCGCGCGCATCGCGCCGCCCG
>NZ_BAAAVI010000103.1:0-22927 GCF_039534445.1 Streptosporangium fragile
TTCGAGTCCCTGGCGGCGCACACCGCATCCGACCGGCGCGTCCGTGACTCCGATCACGAACGCGCCGGTCGCGTTCACGCCCCGTTTCGTGAGGCGCGTCCGCTCGGACACCGCCCTGCCGGGCACCGGACCTGTTCAACCTCTCGATGCGCCTGGCGGCCACACTCCACGGCCCCTCTACGGCGAACGCGTCAGCCACGGCTGCGAACCGGCCGCGCTCCACCGTGCCCCCGACGAACTGAGGTGGTCCAGGTCTGACGGAGGCTGATTCCGCTGTCTGCCGGCGCGGTATGGTCAAGGAAGCTAGGTTAAGGCTAGCCTTAACCTGGAGGAGGCGTCGTTGGCCTGGGCCGTGAAAGTCACCGAGGAGTACGCAGCGTGGTTCCGTGCCCTGATCAAGGAAGATCTCGCCTCGGCCACGCAGGTGGCCCAAGCCGTAGCGGCGCTGCGCGAGGAAGGCCCCTCCCTGGGCCGGCCCCTCGTCGATCGGATCAAGGGCAGCAGCCTGCACCATCTCAAGGAACTCAGGCCCGGCTCACGTGGCCGATCCGAGATCAGAATCATCTTCGCCTTCGACCCGACCCGGTCGGCGCTTCTGCTGCTCGGCGGCGACAAGGCGGGCAACTGGGAGCGGTGGTACCGCGTCAACATCCCGCTGGCCGAACGGCTCTACCTTGACTACACCGCCGAAGAGGAGGAGTGACCATGCCCAAGCGCACTCCACAGGACTGGGACATCCTTGAGCGAGAACTGCACGACGCCGGCGTTTCCCCCTCCGCGGTCGAAGCCGGAGCGCGCCGGCTGCTCGCCGAGACGCGCGGGCGCCGACTCTCCGAGGCTCGCAAGCACGCCGGGCACACCCAGAAAGACCTCGCCGCCACCATGGGCGTGAGCGTCGCGCGCATCTCTCAAATCGAGCACGGCGAGGTGACCTCCATCGACGTCATCGCCCGATACGTCGAAGCGCTCGGCGGGCACCTCGACCTGGTCGCCGACTTCGGCGACCACACCATGAGACTGCCCGTCAGCGGCCGATCCACCGATACTGCCGCATGACACCGCGCCGCGGCTTTTGATCAGCGGGTCCGGGATTCGAGTCCCTGGCGGCGCACACCGCATCCGACCGGCGCGTCCGTGACTCCGATCACGAACGCGCCGGTCGCGTTCACGCCCCGTTTCGTGAGGCGCGTCCGCTCGGACACCGCCCGTCCGGCGCGTCGGCCGGTCGGCCTCTTGGCGCCCTCGGGTGAGCCGGGTCCGGCGAGATCGGAATATCTCCGAAGGCGCGTGGCGAACGCCCACCACCCCGGCCTGGCCTCCCGCGAGGGCCCGCACGCCACGAGGGCTCCGTACGGGCCCGGCACCCGGGCGGTGAGCACGTCGGCGCCATCACGCGTTTCCTCTCCGCGGGGAAGGGCAGGTCTGCCCTGACGGGCAGGCCCGATCTGACGGGCAGGGCATCCGCGCCGGAGGCGCCCGGTGAGGACCGCGCCGGCCCGGCACCCGCGTCGCCGAGGAGGCCGACATGCCCGAACGCGTCAGACCACGGGACGGCACGCGTCGCTTCCCCGGAAAACATCGCTTCCCCGGAACGCGTCGTTTCCCCATTCCGGCGGCCGGTGGCGTCCGGCGCGACGGCGGGACGCCCGGCGGGGCCGGTGGACACAGTCACCGCCGCCGGGTCTGACGGCGCGGATCGGGGCGTGTTCCCATGATGCTGGTGGGGACGTCCGGCTGGCAGTACGACCACTGGCGCGGCGTGCTGTACCCGCCCGGTCTGGCCCGCGGGCGGTGGCTGGAGCGGTACGGCGAATGCTTCCGGACGGTCGAGAACAACGGCGTCTTCTACCGGCTGCCGGCACGGGAGACGTTCGAGAGCTGGCGGGACCGTACCCCGGAGGGTTTCGTCATGGCGGTCAAGGCCAGCCGGTTCCTGACCCACGTCAAACGTCTCCGGGACCCGGAGGAGCCGGTCGAGCGCCTGCTGGGGGTGGCCGGCGGCCTGGGGGACAGGCTCGGGCCGGTGCTGCTGCAGCTGCCGCCCACGCTGCGGGCGGATCCGGAGTCGCTGGACGCGTGCCTGCGCTGCTTCCCGGCCGGGGTGCGCGTCGCCGTCGAACCCCGGCACCGGTCGTGGTGGACCGGCCGGGTACACGACGTGCTGGCGGCCCACGGAGCCGCCCTGTGCTGGAGCGATCGCCTCGGCCGCCCGCAGACGCCGCTGTGGCGGACCGCCGGCTGGGGCTACCTGCGCTTCCACGAGGGGGCGGCCACGCCGTGGCCGTCGTACGGCGACACCGCGCTCCGCTCGTGGCTGCGCCGCGTGGGGGAGGCGTGGGACGACGTCTACGTCTACTTCAACAACGATCCGGGCGGTGCGGCGGTGCGCGACGCCCTGCGGTTCGCCGGGTTCGCGCGTACCGCGGGACACGAGGTGGGCGGGGCCCGGCTCGCCTGACGTCGCCGTAGGCGAAGATCCCGCCGGTGTGGTCGAGCAGCGGCCGGATGGTGATCTCACGGCCCTCGTGGCCGCCGCCCCTGAGCCGGCCGGGCAGCCACCGGTCCTCGCCGGTCCGGATCGGGCCGGGTCGGTCCGGACCTGTCCGGGGCGGGCCCAAAGACCATCGGCCGGAGGGCCGAACGGCCCTGCCGGGGCCGTGCGCGAGGCGCGATCCTTGTGTTCGGGCACCCACCGGGGGAGGCTGAAAGACCGAACGTGCCGGCCCTCGGGCAGTCACTGCAGGGCGACGGTCCCGTCCGGACGGCGAAGCAGGGGTGGAACGGCCACGAGGCCGTCCCGCCACCTGAACGGACGGAACCACCGGCTCGATCGGTCTTCCCGGCGGGTGCCCCTCACCCGAGGGTCGCAGCGGGTGCAGAGCGTGACCAGCGTGTTGAGCCAGGTCTGCACGTCGCGGACCACCGGCGCCGAACTCGCCGTGGACGGCGGCGGCTCCCAGCTCTGATTCGATTGTCCGCCTCGCGCCGACCGTGCACAGCTCGCTCGATCACTACGGTTTCGTCCCCACCTTGATCGGCATCGCTCGGCGTACCGGCGTGTCCGCCTTCGTCGCGGACGGTGCCAACCGATGGCCCGCGGTGCACCCCTGGACGCGGCCCGGCTGTACAGGCGGGCGCTGGAGACAGCGTCAGCGGGCGCACGCCGGCACGGAACCGCCGACGAGGGCGTGGCCTTCCGGGAGATCGCCGAGGTCATCGGTCACCACCTGAGCCTGCCGGCCGTCAGCATTCCACCCGAGCAGGCACCGGATCACTTCGGCTGGTTCTCCTTCGCGGTGTCAGCGGACAACCCGACATCCAGCTCGGTGACCCGCGATGGCGCCGGTGCGCAGGCACTGCCGGCTGAGCACGATCATCTGCGCGCGCCGGATCCGATCCGCCGGGGCATGACTCGCCCTCAGCCTTCCGGTGGGGATTCCTCCATGGCCTCGGCATACGCGTGATTCCCGAGGCCGACGACGAACTCCCCCTCCTCCACCGACACGGCGGTCCCCATGCGCGCGCAGGCCTGGGTGAAGCGTCTGCGGATCCACGCCCACTCCTCGCCGTGGGCGGCCCGGGTGCGGGCGTAGGCCAGCTTGATGGGCAGGGCGCGCAGCCGCACCGGGCCCCGCTCGCCGAACTCGACGAACCAGAGCAGGCCGAGGTCGTTGCGGAGCAGTTCGTCGACGGCGTAGTCGTCGATGAAGTCGCCGAGGTCGTAGAGCACCGGCGGGTCCACCCCGTGGAACACGTGAGCCGAGTGGCCGGCCACGACGGTCGCCCCGGCCCCGACGAAGTCCCACGCCGCCGTCCTGACGTAGGGGAGGGGACGATCGGTCATGTTCGGTCCCCAGTGCGGTGTGACCAGGACCGCGTCCACCCGGGGCCGCAGTTCCCGTATCGCGTCGAGCGTCCAGGGCGGCGTCCCCGAGGAGAGGTCGGCGTACGCGATGCCGGGCCGCGCGGGCTCGGCGGCGAAATCCCGTGGATGGTCGCTGACCCCGATGACGCCCAGCCGCGTGCCGCGGACGGTGAACACGGCCGGCCGGCGTGCCCGGTCGAGGTCGGGGCCGGCCCCGACGGTCCCGATCCCGGCGCGGCCGAGGTGGTCGAGGGTGTCCGTCAGCGCCTCGTACCCGTAGTCCAGCGCGTGGTTGTTGGCGAGGGTGACGCAGCCGACCCCGAGCCGGGCCAGCAGGTCCGCCGCCTGCGGCGGGGCACGGAAGTGGAACGGCTTGCCACGCGCCTCCCAGCGGCTGCCCCGCGCGGACACGCAACATTCGAGGTTGAGCAGGAAGAAGTCGGCCTCGGCCAGCCGGCCGAGGAGCTCGCTGGAGAGGAAGTCGGCCGGATCGGTCGACTGCTCGATCTGGGGCGCCACGCCGCGGCCCAGCATGGTGTCCCCGGCCAGTGCGATGGTCAATGACACGGTCCACCTCGCTTCCGAGGTCGCCTCCCACCCAACCGCACCGCCCGATGGATCGGCAGAGGCGAAGGTCCTCACCCGGCGGTCCGCGCCCGCGGAACCCGCGCCCCGATCCATCGCGGTCCCTTCCAGGGACCTTC
This sequence comes from Streptosporangium fragile, assembly GCF_039534445.1. Lineage (NCBI taxonomy): Bacteria > Bacillati > Actinomycetota > Actinomycetes > Streptosporangiales > Streptosporangiaceae > Streptosporangium > Streptosporangium fragile. The sequence goes on from NZ_BAAAVI010000103.1 coordinate 4,570, forward strand.
AGCCCTACCGGACGGACGGGGTCCGGCTCAGAGTGGACCTCGTCGCTGTGCGGATCGCGGGGGGCCGGCATGGGCAACGGTGAGGCAGAGGATCGGGACGCGGCGGGATACCGGGTGCGTCTTCGCAACGATCATCTCGTATTGGACGCCTGGTCTCCCAGCAGGGCCGAGTGTGTGGCGCAGGCGGTCCGGGGGCTGGTCGCGGGTGCCGTACGGCCCTGTATCGCCGTGCCCTACAAGCAGATCGTCGTGCGGATCGAGCCGGAGTCGGACCCCGATCTGCTGACCGCCACCCTGTGCCAGGTGATCATTCGCCTGGGGACGGACGGGCAGGTGCCCGCGGACGTCGAGGTCGTGGAGGACACCGACGGGGGCGCCACCCTGGTCATGGCGATGGTTCCGATCGCGGAGGTCACCGCGCTTCCCGTGGCGGTCCCCGCGGCCGACGACGTCGTCTTCGAGCACGCGGGCGGCGGGTGGAGATGCCACGCGGTCGTGGACGTCCAGGCCGGTGAACACGTCTGGCGGGGCGTGCCCGGCGGGAGGTGACCGGCGGCGGTTTCCCCGCCGTCGCGGGGGTGCGCGGGAACGGGCTGCCGCACCGTCACGGTGTGACGCCCCGGCCGGGGTCAGCTCCGGGCCAGCACGATCACCGTGTCTCCGGGGCGGAAGGTCAGGGTGCTGCTCTTGGGCGGGTTCAGGACGACGCCGTTGCCGCCCGGGCCCTCGCCGTCGGCCGCGCGGCCGGTGCGGTAACCGATCGCGGCCTCGCCGTACGAACACGCGGCCGCCACCACGGTGGCGTACGTGACCGGGGTCGCCAGCCGCACGTAGTCGGCGGCGGGTTTGATGTAGATCTCGTGTCCCTTCGCGTCGAACAGGTCGGCGAAGAGCTCGCGGCGGCGTGGATCCTCGGCGAGCTGGGCCATCAGCAAAGTGGTGATCTTCGAGCTGACGATGAAGTCGTCCACCTCGGTGACCTCCACGAGGCGGCGGTCGCAGTCACGGACGATCTCGGTCACCAGGCTGTGCCCCCACCCGTGGCTCCTGCGCATGTCGCGGACATGCAGGAGGGTGAGGAGCGTGCGCGAGTCGGCGAGCTGGGGATCGACCCGGTCGTCGGCCAGGATCAGCACGTGGTCGAACGTCCCGGGGTCCAGCGACTCCAGGGTGGCGCGCAGCGTCACGTCACCGGTCCGGCAGGCGAGGGGCAGGACGGCTGTCCGGGAGCCCAGCGCGCCAAGCTCGGCGATCATGCGGGGATCGTCGGCGGCGACCGCCACGTGCGAGCCGTGCGGCAGGTAGCGGTTGAACTCCGCCACGACCGCGGCGCCGCGATCGTTCCACCCGAGGACGAGGACGCGCCGCGGCACGGGTCCGCGCCCGGAAGCGGTGGAGATCGCCGCCTCGTCGACCGCGGCGGTCGAGCGGGCGGGTGCCGCGCCGTCGTCGTTGGAGATCACGATGAGCCGGTCGTCCGCGCCGATCCGGGTCTCCGCGGCAGGGCTGAGGAGGATCCGCCCGCCCCGCTCCAGCCCGATGAGCGAGCAGTTCTCCAGGGTGGGGAGAGCGTCACCGAACCGCTCGCCGGCCAGCTCCCCGGCGCCGGTGAAGTAGATCTCGTCGCCGTCGAAGGCGAGCAGGTCGCTGTAGACCGCGGACAGGCCGGCCTGCACGCAGGTCTGCACCATGATGCGGGCGGAGATCTCGTCGACGTCGACGACCTGGGCCCCGCTCCCGCCCGCGAGCCGGGCCGCGGCCAGGTTGCGCGGGTCACGCACACCGGCCACGACGTGGACGGCGGGCGGCACCCCGGCGGCGTCGAGGGCGAGGAGGCTCTTGACGGTCCTGGCGTCGGAGTCACCGTCCTCGGTGCCGAGCACGATGACCGCCTTGGCGCGCTCCGGGCTGACGATGGCCACGTCGATGGGGTCGGTGGGGCTCCCGGTGCGGCACACGACGCGCAGGCGGCGGGGGAGGACGAGCCGGTTCCTGATTTCCTCCTCCATGGCCACCCTGTCTTTCTCGGCGAGGATCGCCACGCAGGTCGCGCCCCGGTTCGCGTCGGCCGCGGAGAGCTCGGCGAGGACCAGGAACACCTGCTCCGACCAGCCGAGCACGACCGTGTGGCCGCGCTCGACGACCAGGGACCTGCCCTTGCGGAGGGTGGCCAGCTTGCGGTCGAGCGCCGTCTCGATCATCCCGATGAGCGCGCTGAAGATCACGATTCCGGTCAGGGCCAGGACCAGCATGCTGCCGAGGAACACCGGGGAGCCGGTGTCGCGGGTCACCATGGCCGGCGACATCATGCGCATCAACCCCGACCAGAGCGCGGAGCGCAGGTCCACGCTCCGGGAGGAGAAGGAGAGGACGGCCACCGCGCCGGCCACCGCCGTGATCAACGTCACGACCAGGAGCAGGCCGAACATCGCGGTGGAGCCCCGGGCGATGAGGGTGTCGAAGCGGTATCGAAGGCGCTTCACGCGTGGACCCCCCGTCGTCACGCCGCGCCCATGGGACCGGCATCGGTACCTGAAAGTCGCTGTCGCCTGCCTTCGGGGCAGGAGAGAAGTGGCTCGCCCGCCGGGCCCGGGTCAGGACGGCCGGGGTGCGGTCCGGTGTTCCTTTGTCCCGGGCGCCGTGCGGAATCCCCGGGGCGGCGGCCATGGGAAAACCCCGGTCGGGCCGGAGGCCTGGCCGGGGTGGGTGATCCCGGGGGTCAGCTGACGTTGGCGCAGATCACGAAGACGCTGATGCCGACGTCGCCGTAGCCGGGCTGGCGGCCCAGGCCGATCCAGCCGGTGCCGTCGTCGGTCGGGAAGGACCCGACCAGGACGGCCTGGTTGCCCTGGGCCTCGGCGCCCCCGCCCACGGCCTTCTTGCCCGCGGGGCAGCGGACCGTGCGGCGCTGGAAGTTGGGAACGTTGGCGTTGGGGAGCTTGATGAGCTGGTAGCCCGTGAAGTCCGCGACCGCGGGCGCGGCGGGGGCGGCGGCCCCCACGGACTCCGCGGGCACGGACGCCGTCGCCGGGGCGGCGAGCGCCATCGTCGCGAGTCCGGCGAGCCCGACGGCCGCGGTGGCGGCGGCGATGGCCAAGGGCTTCCTGTTGCGCATGTTCTCTCCTGGGACAGCAGGTGCTGGAGTTGTCACGGAAAGTAAACTGATTATTACTTTCCGTGTCCAGTCTTGGTTTTGTCACCGCGGGGTGAGTTGCGCCCGGCCTGTTGATCGGGCAGGCGCGAGGGGTCGGCCGGGCGGCGTACGGTGCGTTCGCGCGCTGGGGCGTGGCGCGGCACGGGTGCGGGGGTGTCTCGGGTGAGAGTCGCGGCCGATGGCGGCGGTCCGCGAGCACCCGGCGGGGGCGACCCGCGGGAGCGGGGGCGGGCAGCACGGACAGGCCGACCGGCGCGGCGGGACGGTCGGCAGTGAGAGCGCTCTCAGATCAGGATAGGCATATGCCTCGATCGTGGGCCAGCGCCTGAGTGCGGAACGCATGAGTGCGGAGAGGGCTCAGTCCGGCGGAAACCCCCGTTCTCTGGGCGTCTCTCGCCTCACCTGCGTCTACCTGCTTTACCTTTTCGTTATTAATGCGAAACATTGACTGCCGTGAAACGGGCCGTTACTTTCTCGCTCAGAGAGCGCTCTCTCGGATCGGTCCGCCGCAGAATCCTCACCTTTCTCCCCGGAGGCACCCCCCATGGATCCCTCGATCCGGACCGCGGGTCCGGACAGTGCGCGCCCCGGTGAAAGCCGGCCCACCCCCCACGGAGAACGACCCACCCCCCGCGAAGAACGGTCCGCTCCCCGTGAAGGACGGCTCGCCCGCCGTCTCCGCCTTCACCGACGCGGGCTCGCCGCCGGCGTGGTCGTCGCGATGGTGGCCGGGCTGCTCGGCCTCGGCGCCGCCCGGTCCGCCGAGGCCGCCGCGGTCGGCGCCGGCAGCTACGCCGACTCCCTCCCCTCGGGCCGCTCGCTGCCGACGGGCTGCGGCTCCATCTCCACCAACCCGCGTCAGTGGGTCACCGCCAACGCCCCCGCCGGGGCCGTGCCCACCAACGACTGGTGGTCGTCGATCCTGTTCAAGAGGACCGACTGCGCGTACGGGGAACCGCTCCACGCCCACCCGATCTCGTACGACACCTTCGGCGACGGCCTCGGTTTCTCGTACAACACCACCCCGGTGATCAGCGGCACCGCGACCGGCGTCGGCGAGTTCCACTACCCGTACGTCCAGGACATCCGCGTCGGCGTCGCGGGCCTGAGCTCACCGGACGTCAAGGTCGACGGCTGGAGCGACTGGACCGTCACGCCCTACTGGAGCGGCGGCGGACGGACCATGAAGGCCACCATCGGCCACGGCCTGCCGTTCGCGTACTTCCAGGTCACCGGGGGCGACGCGCAGATCACCACCTCGGGGAGCCCGGCGGTGTGGTCCAACAGCGGCGCCACCATCGGCTTCACCGCGAACGGCCACGACTACGTCGCCTACGCCCCGGCCGGCGCGACCTGGTCGGTCAGCGGGACGACGATCCGCTCGTCCCTGGCCGGGCAGGGCTTCTTCTCGGTGGCGGTGCTGCCCGCGGGCGGCGACCGCGCCGCGCTGGCGAGCACCTACGGCCAGTACGCGCACGCGCACGTCACCGGGACCCGCGTCTCGTACTCCTACACCCCGTCGAACAGCACGCTCACCACGACGTACGCCTTCACCACCACGGCCAGGCAGGGCAGCGCGACCGGTACGGTCATCGCGCTCTACCCGCACCAGTGGAACCACCTGACCGGCTCGACCCCGCTCACGCAGACGTACGTCTCGGCGCGCGGCCCGATGAAGATCGTCACCGGTACCCAGTTCAGGACGTCGATGAAGTACACCGGCGTGCTGCCGGAGGTGCCCGCGGTGGGCGACTCCTCGGGGGCCGACCTCACCACGGTCACCAACCACCTCAACGCCGAGCTGGCCAACCCCATGGACATCCGCGGCGACGACACCTACTGGACCGGCAAGGGCCTGGGCCGGGCCGCCCGCATCGCGGAGATCGCCGACCAGCTCAACCTGACCTCGGTGCGCGACGCGGCGCTCAACGCCATCCGCGGCCGCCTCAATGACTGGTTCACCGCCTCACCGGGCAAGACCAGCCGGGTCTTCTACCTCAACCCGACCTGGGGCACCCTGATCGGCTACCCCGCCTCGTACGGTTCCGACCAGGAGCTCAACGACCACCACTTCCACTACGGCTACTTCATCGCCGCCGCCGCGACGCTGGCCAAGTTCGACCCGAACTGGGCGAAGACGAGCCAGTACGGCGGCATGGTCGACCTGCTGATCCGTGACGCCAACAACTACGACCGCTCCGACACCCGCTTCCCCTACCTGCGCGACTTCGACATCTACGCCGGCCACGACTGGGCCTCCGGCCACGGGGCGTTCGGCGCGGGCAACAACCAGGAGTCCTCCTCGGAGGGCATGAACTTCGCCAACGCCCTCATCCAGTGGGGCCAGGCCACCGGCAACACCGCGGTCCGCGACGCGGGCGTCTTCATCTACACGACCCAGGCCGCGGCCATCAAGGAGTACTGGTTCGACGTGCGCGACCAGAACTTCCCCTCGGCCTTCGGCCACAGCACGGTCGGCATGGTCTGGGGCGACGGCGGCGCCTACGCCACCTGGTTCAGCGCCGAGCCGGAGATGATCCAGGGCATCAACATGCTCCCCGTCACCGGCGGGCACTTCTACCTGGGCGAGAACCCGGGCTACGTGACCACCAACTACAACGAGCTGGTGCGCAACAACGGCGGCCCGCCCACGGTGTGGCAGGACATCATCTGGGAGTTCCTCGCCCTCGGCAACGGGGACACCGCGCTGTCCAACCTCCGCGCCAACAGCGGCTTCACCCCCGAGGAAGGGGAGAGCCGGGCGCACACCTTCCACTGGATCCGCAACCTGGCGGCCCTCGGCACGGTGGACACCTCCGTCACCGCGAACCACCCGCTGGCCAAGGTCTTCGTCAAGAACGGCGCCCGCACCCACGTGGCGTCCAACATCACCGGCAGCGCGATCACGGTGACCTTCTCCAACGGCACCGTCCTCAACGTGCCGGCGGGCAGGACGGTCACCTCAGGCGCCCACACCTGGAGCGGAGGCAACGCCTCCGGCGGCGTCAACCCGGGCCCCGACCCCTCGCCCACACCGACCGCGGGGCCGTTCGCGGCGACACGCCACCTCGCCTCCGGCGGGGGACTGCCCGGCACGGCCGGCACGGCGGGGAACGTCACGCTGGCCGCCGCCAACGGCAACCACGACGGCACCCCGACGAACGCCCAGGTGTTCACCGCCACCGGCCTCACCGCCGCCTACAACGGCGGTTCCACCACCTTCGACCTCTTCGTGGACGCGGGCACCACGATCGCCAACGGCACCCAGACGCGGGTCTCGTACGACCTGACCGGCGACGGGAGCTGGGACAGGGTGGAGACCTACCGTTACTTCGCCACCGACCCGGTGCCGGGCTGGGAGCACTACACCCAGGCCGCCGGCCTGCACTCCTCCTCGGGGACGCTCGGCAACCTGTCGGGCGGCCGGGTGAAGGTCGAGGTCTGGAACGCCATCGGCGGCGGCACCACCACCCTCGGTGTCGGCGACCGGTCGCTGGTGAGGCTCCCGTTCGGGTGATCCTCGCGGCCGGGCGGACCCTCCCGCCCGGCCGGTCCGGCAGGTCAGCCGATCCGTGACGGGGCGGCCGGGATCGAGGGATCCCGGCCGTTCTCACCGTCCCGGCCCTCGGCGGTCTCCGGCGCGTACGGCTGCGGCAGGCCGATCGGGTTCGCCGGCGGGAAGGCGTCCGACGCCCGGACCGCGGTGGTCAGCGGGTGGAGCAGCCGGGCGAGCGCGGCGGTGCGCTCCTCGCCCAGGGTCCGCCAGGGCCGGGCCGCCGCTCCGTCGGTCAGCTGCTCGATCCGGTCGCGCTGCCGCGCGCCCTCGGCCGTCAGACGGCCGGAGGCGTCGGTCCACCCCCGCTCCCGCAGGGCCTCGGCCGCCGCGTCCCAGTCGCCGTCGTCCCAGCGCCGGGCCACGCGCAGCTGCGCCAGGTCGGTCTCGCCCGCCGCGACCTTGAGCAGATGGGCCTCGACGGGGGAGACCCCGTGGACGACGAGGGCGGCCACATGCCCGTCGCCGCGGTGCTCGCGCAGCGTGGTCGCCGCCTGCCAGAGCCGCAGGTGCGGCTCCTCCGGCGCGGGCAGCGCCCGGTTCGCCGCGGCCAGCACCCGGCCCGCGACGTCGGCGTGGCCCGCGGCCTCCCAGGCGAGGTCGGCGGCCGCGCGCACGTCGTCCGACTCGACCACCGCGTCCGTGAGCAGGCGCCGCAGCGCCGCGTCCGCTCCGTCGAGCCGGGCCCGCAGGACGTCGCCGGGGGTCGCGAACGTCCAGGCGTCGGGCAACGCCCGCGCGACATGCGCCGGTGGGAAGCCGTGGAAGGCGGCCGTGACGGCGTCCGGGCCGACCGGCCCCAGCGGAGCCGCCCGCGTCGCGAAGTACCCCATCCAGAAACCGCGCATGCCGACCGCGTCGGCCGAGGTCCGTCCCTCCGGGGTGAAGTAGAGGACCGCGTGCAGCGGCTCCAGCAGCCGCCACATGGTGCGCGGAATGTTCGAGTCGGACTCCGGCACGGTCTTACACCCCTTCTCCTGGATTCCGGCGGATCGGCCCGTCCTTCCTCACACCGTACTCGGTGGAGCGCCAGGATGATCTCGTGGCGGGAAACGGCCGGAGGCGTTCCCGGGCCGGGCGGGTGTTCCCACGGGTGCCGGCGGGCGGCGTCCCCCGTCAGCCACACCTCGGCCCTCTGACCGGTTTCCCTCCGGCCGGACCTCTCGCCCCGGCTTCCGGTCCCGCGGAGAAGTGGGACCGGTGCCCTGACTGGACGGCCGCCGTGCGGGTAGCCGGGGACCTATGACGACCTATGGCTTCCACTCATCACACGAGCAGGTCCACCCGGCAGAGCTGTTGAAGGCGGTGACCCGGGCCGAGCAGGCGGGGTTCGGGGCGGCGATGTCGTCGGACCACTTCTCGCCGTGGAGCGAGAGGCAGGGGCAGTCCGGTTTCGCCTGGTCCTGGCTGGGCGCGGCGCTCCAGGCCACGGGCCTGCCGTTCGGTGTGGTCAACGCCCCCGGCCAGCGCTACCACCCGGCCGTCATCGCCCAGGCGATCGGCACCCTCGGCGCGATGTACCCCGGGCGCTTCTGGGCCGCGCTCGGCACCGGGGAGGCGAGCAACGAGCACATCACCGGTGACCGCTGGCCGCGTAAGGAGCTTCGCACGCGGCGGCTGCGGGAGTGCGTCGACGTCATCCGGGCGCTGCTGGCGGGGGAGGAGGTCAGCCACGACGGCCTGGTCACCGTGGACCGGGCACGGCTGTGGACCCGCCCGGAGGTCCCGCCCAAGCTGCTGGGCGCGGCGGTGAGCCCCGAGACGGCGCGCTGGTGCGCGGAGTGGGCCGACGGCCTGATCACGGTGAACGCGCCCGCGGACCGGCTCCGCGAGGTCCTCGGCGCGTACCGGGACGCGGGCGGCCGGGGTAAGGCGGCGCTGCAGGTCCACCTGAGCTGGGCCGAGACGGACGAGGAGGCCGTGGCCGTCGCCCACGAGCAGTGGCGCAGCAACGTCTTCCCCCCGCCGGTGTGCTGGGACCTCGACACCGCCGAGCTCTTCGACGCCGTCTCCGCGGACGTCCCGCCGGACAAGGTCGCCGGGGTGGTCAACGTCTCCTCCGATCTCGGCAGGCACGCGGCCCTGCTCAACGAGTACGCGGACCTGGGCTTCGAGGAGATCTACCTGCACCACGTGGGCCGGGAGCAGGGCGCCTTCATCGACGCCTTCGGCGCGAAGGTCCTGCCCCAGCTGCGCTGACGCCCCCGATCCGGAACCGGCCGGTCCCGGCCGGCTCGCATGGAGCCGGCCGCGGCCGTCTCCACTGAAGTGAATCTTCCTCACCTTTGCGACATTCGGCGGAAACAATTAGCTCGTAACCGATTCACAACATTAGGTAAATGTTCTACATTTGCGTGTGGGAGCGCTCCCATATCTAGGAGGTGCAGTGTCTCTCCACCACGGCTCATCAACGGCGTACCTCGACGCCGTCCCCGAGCGCATGGCCGAGTGCCTGCTGCCCGCGGCTCCCGCCAGCGTCCGCGACGCCCGCTCGCTGGTCCGTCAGGAGCTCTCCCTGTGGGGCGCCCACGATCTCGTAGACGACTGCGTACTGATCATCAGCGAGCTGGTCACGAACGCCGTCCAGCACGGTGGCGCCGCCTGCGCGCTGAGAATCCGCAGCAGCGGGGGCTTCGTCCGTGGCGAGCTCTTCGACCCCGGAGCGGGCGCCCCCCGCATGTGCGCCCGGGACATGGACGCCACCGGCGGCCGGGGCCTCCAGATCGTCGACTCCCTGGCCGACGACTGGGGTGTCGCCCACCCCTCCGCCGGCGGCAAGGTCGTATGGTTCGTCCTCGCCCTCCCCGACCCGTTCCGCCCCTCCCCGGCCCCGGCCGTCTCCCGGCCCGGCCGCGTGTAGCGGTGGCGCGTCCCCGCGGACGAGGTCCGCAGGGACGCCGGGCTCACGTTCGCCGCCGCTCCCCGGGGACGAGGTGTTCGATGAACCGGGCGCTCGCCGGGGTCTGGGCCGGCGCCGGGTTCCAGGCGAGGCCGATGGGGCGGCGCTGCGACGGGCCGAGAGGGCGGTAGACGGGGTCGTCGTGTTCGAGCACGGCGGGGCGGGGGAGCACACCCACGCCGAGGCCGGCGCCGATGAGCCCGCGCATGGTGGCGATCTCCTCGCTCTCGAAGGCGATCACCGGCTCGAAACCGGCTTCGCGGCACAGGGCGTCGATGACCCGGCGCAGGTCCGTGGTGGGGGCGAACGCGATGAACGGCTCGTCCCGGACGTCGCCGAGCGTCAGGTCCGGGACCTCGGCGAGCGGGTGCCCGGCCGCCAGGGCGATGCACAGCTGCTGTTCCCGCAGCAGGTGCCAGCGCGCGTTCGCGCCCTCCGGGGGCGGGGTGACCAGGGCGGCGTCGATGTCGCCGTGGTCCAGCCAGGCGTACAGGTCCCTGCCGAAGCCCTGGTGGAGCTCGAACCTGATCCCCGGGATGGCGGCCCGGTAGTCACGCAGGATCTCGGGGACCAGCCAGCGTCCCACCGAGTACAGGAATCCGAGGCGGATCAGGCCCGTGCCGGGGTTGGCCAGGGCGTCGATACGGCGGCGGGCCACGTCGAGCTCACCGACGGCCCGTGCGGCGTGGTCGCGGAACAGGGCGCCGAAGCGGTTGACGGCGAGTCTGCGACCGTGCCGGTGGAACAGCTCCGTGCCGAGCTCCGCCTCCAGCCGGGCGAGGGCCCGTGAGAGCGTCGACTGGTTGACACGCTCCAGCGCCGCCGTGTCACGCATGTTCTCCGTGTCGCAGAGGGACAGGAACCACCGCAACGTCTGCACGTCCATCCTGCGATGATGCACCGCGCGCATCAGCTCCGGCAAATACCTCATTTTGCGCATCAGTGCTGCTCGATCAGGATCGAACGGTGACCTCGACTCTCACCCGGCCGGTCGCCGCCTCCGGGTACCGGCCGGAGGACCCGGCCTACCGCCGGATCAGGTACGGGCTGATGCTCGGCGGGCTGGCCAACTTCGTCGCCCTGTACTACGTCCAGCCGCTGCTGCCCCGCGTGGCCGCGGAGTTCCACGTCTCGGCCGGCGCCTCGTCGGCGGTGCTCTCCCTCTCCACGGTCACCATGGCCGTCGCCATGCTGTTCGTCGGACCGCTCTCCGACATGGTGGGACGTGTCATGATCATGCGGGTCTCCCTCGTCGGCTCGGCCGTGCTGGGCATCGCGTCCGCGTTCGCCCCCACCTGGCACAGCCTCCTCGTCCTACGGGGCCTGGAAGGCGTCGCGCTGGCCGGCCTGCCCGCCGTGGCCCTGGCCTACCTGCGCGAGGAGATGCACCACGGCGCCCACCTGCGCGCGAACGCCGCCTACATCACCGGTACGGCACTGGGCGGGGCGGCGGGCAGGCTGCTCCCCGGGCCGCTGGACGCCCTGTGGGGCTGGCAGGGGGCGACCGCCGCCATCGGCGGCCTCACCCTGGCCTGCGCGGCCGGCCTGTGGGTGCTCGTGCCGCCCTCGCGCCGGTTCACGCGCTCCAGCCCGCGCCCGGGGGACCTGCTGCGCGCCACCCGCCTGACCCTGCGTGACCCGGCCCTGGTGGCGCTGTTCCTGGTCGGCGCGGCCGGGATGGGAGCCTTCGTCGGCCTGTACAACGCCATGGCGTTCCGCCTGGAGGCCGCACCCTACCTGCTGGGCGGGGCGGCGGTGCTGGTGTTCCTCGCCTACCCGGTGGGCGTGGGCGCGCCGCTGGCCGCCGGCCGGCTCGCCGCCCGGTTCGGGCGCGGCCGGACCACGCTGGCCGGCGTCGTGGCCCTGCTCGCGGGGGTGCTGCTCACCGCCCCGGCCCCACTGCCGATGATCATGGCCGGGCTCGGCGTGCTGACCTTCGCCTTCCTCGGCGTCCACTCCTTGGCCAGCGGCTGGGTGTCCGACCGCGCCCACCGGCTCGGCGCCGGCGTCGGGCAGGCCTCGGGACTGTACCTCCTCGCCTACTACGCGGGCAGCTCCGTCTTCGGCACGCTGGCCACCCACCGGTGGCAGGAGGGGGGATGGCCGGCCGTGGTCGCCGTCTCCGCGGGGCTGGCCGTGGCCGCCGGCATCCTCGTGGCCGTGGCCCGCCGGTTCGACACCGTCTCTCCGCCCGGTGCGACCTCTTCGCCCGGCACCGTTTCCCGGTCCGGTGCCGTTTCCCGGTCCGGTGCCGTTTCCCGGTCCGGTGCCGTCTCCCCGTCCGGTGCCGCCTCCGCATTCGGCACAGCCTCCCGGTCCGCCGCGGGTGAGCCCGCCGCGGCGAGGCCGGTCGCGCCGGTCGCACCGGCTCCCCGTACGCTTGCCGTCCACCGAGAGAGGCGGCGGCCGGGGTAGGCCGCACCGTCGTTCCGCGTCGCGGCACCCGGAGCGGTCCGCCTCGCCGGGATCGCGGGAAAGCCCGGCAGGACCGTAGGAAGAGACGCGCACCCCCCATGACGACCTTCGACCGCACCCGCCGTGCCTGCTACACCGGGTACGTCACGCAGGCCATCGTCAACAACCTGGCACCCCTGCTGTTCATCGTCTTCCAGACCCGCTACCAGGTGCCGGTGGAGATGCTCGGCCGTCTGGTGCTGCTGAACTTCGCCACGCAGCTCGTCACCGACATCGTGGCGGTGCGGTTCGTCGACCGGATCGGCTACCGGATCCCACTGGTGCTGGCGCACGTCCTGGCGGTGGCGGGGCTCGTGCTGCTGGCGGTGGCCCCGGCGGTGGCGCCCTCTCCCTACCTGGGACTGTGCGCCGCGGTCGTCGTCTACGCCGTCGGAGGCGGCCTGCTGGAGGTGCTCGTCAGCCCGGTCGTCGACGCCCTGCCCAGCCCGCAGGAGGGCAAGGCCGCGGCGATGAGCCTGCTGCACTCCTTCTACTGCTGGGGCCAGGTCGCCGTGGTGGCGGGCAGCACGTTGCTTCTGGCCTGGATCGGCCAGGACGCCTGGCAGGTGCTCCCGCTCGTCTGGGCGGTCGTCCCGCTCGTCAACCTGGTGGCCTTCCTGAGGGTCCCGCTGCCCGCGACCGTGCCCGACGAGCACCGCACCTCGTTGCGGGCACTCTTCACCACCCCGGCCTTCGCCGCCGCTCTCACCCTCATGCTCTGCGCGGGCGCGGCCGAGCTGACCATGTCGCAGTGGGCGTCCCTGTTCGCGGAGGAGGGCCTGAACCTGTCCAAGGTCTGGGGCGACCTGGCGGGCCCGTGCCTGTTCGCGATACTGATGGGCGTCGGCCGCATCGTCTACGGGCTGTGGGGCGAGCGGATCCCGCTGGTGCCCGCCATGGCCTCGTGCGGGGCGCTGGCGACCGTCTGCTACCTGGTCGCCTGCCTGTCCGCGAGCCCGGTGGCCAGCCTGGTCGGCTGCGCGGTGTGCGGCCTGGCCGTCAGCCTCCTGTGGCCGGGGACCTTCAGTCTCGCCGCCGCCCGCTTCCCCCTGGGCGGCGCGGCCATGTTCGGGGTGCTGGCCGTCTTCGGCGACGCCGGCGGCGCGGTCGGTCCCTGGATCGCCGGGGCCGCCGCCGACGCCGCGGCCGCGGGCGGGTTCCTGAACGGCCTGTCGGCCGTCCTCCCCGGCGACGGCGGCTCCGGGCTCCGCACCGGCCTCCTCGTCGCCGCCGCTTTCCCCCTCGCCGTCGTCGCCGTCACCCTCGCGTACGGCGCCCGCACCCGGCGCGCGGCGCGACCCGCGCCCGGCGGGGCCGGGAGCCCGAGCGGCGACGTCGAGGACCCGGCCGGCCGGTGACGGCCGCCCGCGCGGACGGGCCCGCACCGGTGGGTACGCGGGCCCGCACCGGTGAGTACACGGGCCCGTGCCGGCGGGAGCGCGGGCCGTGCCGGCGGGAACGGGGACGACGGGGACCTCCTCTACCGGTACTCGACGAGGACCGGCCGTTCGGTGACCCGCAGGCCGTCCTCCGGCCGGACCTCGGTGACGGTGCCGTCGAGGTGGCGCACCCGCGTGGCGGAGGGGCCGACGACGGTCTCGGCGGTCCCGCTGTGGGTCCACCGGATGACCGCGCGGTGCTCCCCCTCGGCCTCGGCGACCAGGAACTCGCACTGCCACACGTTGTCCGGCAGTCCGATCGGCAGCCCCCGCCCGCAGGAGCGCAGCCGGGTGCGGGCCAGCCACCGTTGCAGCTCCTCCACCGCCAGCGCGGCGCGCGTGGGGGCGCCTCCCTCGGCCTGCAGCACGATGGGGATGTTGGTCCCACCCCAGTTGTAGAAGTACATGCGCTGCAGGCCCAGATCGGTGGCGTAGAGGCTGAGCAGGTAGAACCGCACGGCGTTGTCGACCGCCCGCCGGTCGTCCAGCGAACCCTGGAGCGGGATCTCGTACGTCGTCCCGGTGTTCCACAGCGGCAGGTGCACCCCCGCCCGGTGCATCGTGCGGTTGACGTACCGCAGGATCTCCAGCATCGTCTCCGGCGGGTCCGACGGGCGGTGCTGGTGGAGTTTGATCCCGGCGACGTCGCAGTGCCGGTAACCGCCGAGCTCCGCGAAACGCTCCAGCGTCCGGCGGGCCTCGGCGTCCCACAGCCTCCCCATGCCGGGACACACGACGATCGCCTCCGGGTCCTCCCTTCTGACGATCTCACCGGCTCGGCGGGTCATCTCCACCAGCGTCTCGACCCCGCTGGTGAAGAACCGCGGGTCGTTGCCCATCACCCACAACTCGTACGCCTCGATCCGCCCCCGGTACCTGCTCACCAGGGCCTTCACCAGCGTGTCCCAGTCGTCCAGATCGTCGGGGGCCGCGGCCCGCGACCGGTCCTGGTACGGCCCCGTCGGCGCCTGCGGCGCGGCCCACGACGGGGCGGCCCCGAAGACGAACAGCGCGGGCAGCCCGGCCCGGTTCGCGCCGTCCACGAGGCGGTCCAGGGTGCTCCAGTCGAACTCGCCCCGGCGGGGCTGGATGCCGGCCCACCGGGTGCCGCTGTCCCAGAACCGGACGGCCCCGACCCGGAACGTCGGCATGTTGCCGGTGTTGGAGTTCATGGTGACGCCGAAGATCTTCGGCGAGACCGGGTACGGCGCCCGCACCCAGCTGGGGCCGGAGACCCACTGGGGGATCGGCATGGTGTCGGGCTCCGCCGGTGAAGGGCTTCCGGCCGAGGACAGGACCATGACGAGGAGCAGCAGGGTGAGGAGGACACCGGACATCTGCGTCCGGCGCGCCCGCCTCGCCGGATGCGTCCGGGGCGGGTCCGCCGTGGTGAGACCGGCGCGGGTGGCGACGGTGCCGCGTCTTCCCGCCCGGACCGGCGCCGTCCCGGCTTCCCCCTGGGGAGAGGCGGTGACACCGTACGGGACCGGGAGGCCGCCCTGGACGGCTGCGATGCCGTCGTGTGGGGCCGGGGTGGCGGCCGGGAGGGCCGGGGTGGTGCCGTGCGGGGCCACGGTGCTTTCATGCGGGGTCGGGAGTGCCGGGGCGGTGGTGCCGTCGTGCGGGGCAGGGGCGGCGCCGTGCGGATCTTCGAGGGCGGGGGAGGCGCCGGGGGAACCGGAGAGGGCGGGGAGGCCCTGGGCGGAGGACGGCGCTCCGGTGGAGGCCCCGGAGGACGGCGGTGGAGAGGCCGGTGCCGGTGTCCTCGGGGAGACGGCGTTCGAAGGCTGCTGCCGTCTGGCGTCCGCGGCCGACCAGGCCCGTAACACCTCTTGCAGCTCCGCGCCGCTGGCCCCGCATTCCTTGGCGATGCGCACCACCACGCCCACGTCGGGCGGCACGCTCTTCCCGCTGCAGTATCGGTGGAGTGTCGAGCTGCTGACGAACGTCGAACCGGCCAGGTCCTCATAGCTGCGCTTGCTGCGCTCTTTCAGCCGCCGAAGTAAACGGGAGAGCTCCCGATCCCTCTCCGAAACGGACATTCAACCTCCACCCGCGTTCGCCGACCGTTGACGTTGCCGTTGACAGAGCAGCATGGCAGCGCATCCCGAACATGTGGTGAACAGGCAGGTCGGCCGGGTGGCGGATGCCCCGCCCGCCGCGCATTGGGAAGATTATCCGTATATTAACGACTTTTGTCATTTTGTGTTGCTTATCGCCTATCGGGTAGGTAACCAGCGGTTTTTGGAACAAGGTCAATGCGGGTGTGCGACAGGGGACATGACAGCGGTCTCGTGCCCGCGGGAAAATCGGGGGACGAACTCATGAGCCAGGATGCGGGAGCCGGGCACCGGAATACGCGAGCCGGGCGGGAGAATCCAGGCACCACGGCACCCGAGGTGTCGAGCCGAGGGGTGGGACCCGACTACTCGGGGCCCGGAGTCGACGCCGAGCTCCGCGGGGCCGGGCCCGACGTCGAACCCGCCGGCGGCGGACCCGGCACCGGCACCGATACCGGAACCGATACCGCCGCGGAACCCGGTACCGACGACTACGACACCCTCTACACGGCGCGGGCCTCTTCCCGGGGTGACGGGGCGGGGCGGGTGACGACCGACGACGGGCTGCTCGACCTGGAGGTGAGGGCCCCGGAGCAGCTCGGCGGGCCCGGCGGTGCTCCCAACGCCGAGCAGCTTCTCGCCGCCGCCTACGCGGCCTGCTTCCACAGCTCACTCGCGCTGATCGCCGGCCGTACCGGGGTGGACGTCGCCGGAGCCCGCGTCGACACCGCCGTGGAGCTGCGCAAACGGGGGAAGAGTGACGACTACGTGATCGGCGTCGAGGTGACGGTCGACCTGCCCGGGGCGGAACGGGACGTGGCCGCCCGCCTGGCCGGACAGGCACAGGAGCACTGCCCGTACTTCAAGGCGATGCGGGGCAACGCCGACGTCGAGGTGCGCCTCGCCTGAGCGAGCGATCTCTTGGGGGCCCGCCGCCCCAATCTTGCCGCGGAGGGGGAACCGGGGAGGGAATTCTCGTTGGGACGAGAGGGTAGTCAATCGCCCATAGCGGTGACAGAGGGGCAATGCTCGCTGCAGCACTGCGTATCCATCATCGGGGGACAGAAGGAGAACGCATGAAACGCAACACCGTCGTGCGCACCATGCATGACGTGGGGCTCGCCATATGGTTCGGCGGCTCGCTGATGGGAGCGGTCGGCCTCAACGGCGCCGCCTCCGCGGTGGACGACCGGCGTGAGCGCACGCGGGTGGCGAGCGCCGGATGGAGGCGTTGGACGCCGGTCAACGCCGCGGGCATCGCCATGTACGTCGTCGGCTCGGCCGGCTTGCTGCTGGCCAACAGGGGGCGCGTGACCTACCAGAAGGGCGTGGCCGCGAACACCGCGGCCAAGACGCTGCTGACCGGTGTCGCGCTGGCCGCGACCGCCTACAGCAGGGTCCTCGGTGCCAAGATCGACCAAGCCGGCGAGGTGCCCGCCGAGGGTGCGACCAAGCCCGACGAGGCCACCCCCGAGGACATCGCGAAGGCGCAGCGGCAGTTGAGCCTCCTCCAGTGGGCCATTCCCGGTGTCACGGGGGCGCTCGTCGCCCTCACCTCCCTGCACGGGGAGCAGCAGCGACCGGGCGAGGTGCTCCGTGGCGTGGTGAAGGGTGCCTTCTCCTCGGGCGGAGGCCGCCGGGGGGCGACGGGAAGGTTCGCACGCAAGGCCGCCTGAGCGCCGGGCCCGGAAGGGCGCACGCGGGGCGTCGCGTGCGCCTTTTCCGTTTCCGGGCCACCTTCTGCTTTCCGGTGCTTATCTGCACCTGGGCTGATCCGGCAAATCGGAGTGTCTCCTGGCGCATCGCTGACGAGGTGTCATGGAAGGGCCGAAGAATGAACGCGTAGGCTCGCTGCTGGTCCGGCAGCATGCAGAGAGAGGTGCGATGACTTCTAGCTTCGCGGCAGGCGAGGAACAGTGGCGAGCTCGTCTGGGGACGCTCCGGCAGGTCGTCCGCCAAGAGCTGGTAGCCCGGCAGTTGGCGGCTCACCTGTCCGATGCGGTGCCGCAGCGTGTTCTGGATGTGGGATGCGGCCAGGGAACGCAGCTGCTGCGGCTGGCGCGACGCGGACACGATGTGACAGGGCTGGACTCCTCGGCGGCACTCCTTGGTGATCTTCAGCGTGCTCTGGCGGACGAGCCGGAGGATGTTCGGGAGCGAGTGCGGATACTCCAAGGAGACGTACTGGATATTGCTACCTTGTTCCGGCCTGAGAGCTTCGATGTTGTGCTGTGCCACGGGGTTTTGATGTACTTCGCCGACCCCGGGCCGTTGCTGGATGATCTGGCGCGGCTGTTGACCACAGGGGGCATGGTGTCCCTGCTGGTCCGCAACGGCGATGCCTTGGCGATGCGGCCGGGTCTGCTCGGCGACTGGGCGACAGCGCAGCGAGCATTCCAGGAACTGTCGTATGACAACCGTATCGGTGTCACGGCTCGCGCTGACCGCTTGGATGTCTTGACTGCCGCGCTCGCTGACCGGCGGCTGAAGGTGCGCGCCTGGTATGGCGTGCGCGTGTTCACCGATACCGCGCCGACCAACGCGGAAGTCCCCAACGACCAGGTTCTGGCCGCGTTGCTGGACTGCGAGGAACAAGCCGGCGCCACAGATCCTTATCGACGTGTTGCGGCTTTGACCCACGTTTTTGCCGAGCGGGCCTAGAGCTTGCATCGTCATGGCCGCCGCCCTCTCAGCCTGGTGGAAGGGGGGTCTTTCCCCTTGAACGTGGACACCTCGGAGACTGGATCTTGAGGTCCAGGGGAAGAGATATCCCTGATGGTGATGAAGAACTACCCGCCC
>NZ_BAAAVI010000104.1:0-22724 GCF_039534445.1 Streptosporangium fragile
GAGTCCTACGCCGACCGGCTGCGCGGTTTCCGCGAGGCGGCGGCGGCCCTCGGGGTGGAGGACCGCCGTGTTCCGGTCGGCGGCCGGTCCCCCGAGAAGATCATTGAGGAGCTGGCGGGCGCGCGGGCGACCGCCGTCTTCCTGGAGGAACCCGCCGACGCCGCGGTGGTCGTGCACGCGGCGCGCGAGCGGGGCCTCGTCGTCCCCCGGGACCTGTCGATCCTCGCGCTCGGCGCGCCGACGCGGCCCGTCCGGGTCGACCTCGACGTCACCGGGTTCCACATCCCCCGGCGCGAGATGGGCCGCAGGGCCGTCGAACTCCTGGTCGAGCTCCTGGAGAAGGGCGGGACCCCGCAGGAGCTGCTGCCCTGCACGCCGGTCGAGGGCGCCACGCTGGCACCGGCCGGAGGCTGACCGGAGATGCCCGGAAGACGCGCCGGGACGGTCGGTGGCGGGCACCCGCCCGCGCGGTCAGGTCCCGGCGACGAGCAGTCCCAGGCCGCGGGCGACCTCTTCCGCCCGGCGCAGCACGTCGTCCTGCCAGCCGGTCAGGGCGTGCTGCGGGGAGTCGTCCCAGATCGCGGAGAAGGGGTCGCCGACGCCGGTGTCGTGGCCGGATAGGGTCTCCAGGACGGCGAGGCCGCAGAACGGCACGTAGACGGGGGAGTAGCCGCCCTCGTGCGACATCACCAGGCGGCCGTCGCAGACTTCGTCGGCGACCTCCATCAGCTGCCGGGTCAGATCCCGGTAGCCGGCGGCGGTGACCGTCATCCGCCCCAGCGGGTCCGCCGCCGAGGCGTCGAAGCCGCTCGCGACCATGATCAGCTCCGGGGCGAACGCGCGGACCGCGGGGATCACGACGCGCCGGAACGCCGCGGAGTACGCGCCGTTCCCGCACCCGGCCGGGAGCGGGACGTTCAGCGCGGTGCCGGCGCCCGGCCCGCTGCCCTGCTCGCCGAACGTGCCGCGGCCCTGGGGGAACAGCGACTCCTGGTGGACGGAGACGGTCAGCACGCCGGGGTCCCGCTCGTACACGGCCTGCGTGCCGTTGCCGTGGTGCACGTCGTAGTCCACCACCGCGACCCTCCGCACGCCGTGGTGGGCGCGGGCCCACTCGATCGCGACCGCGATGTTCGCGAACACGCAGTACCCCATGCCGCGCGCCGGCTCGGCGTGGTGGCCCGGCGGGCGCACCAGCGCGTAGGCGTTGCGGGCCCGTCCGGTGAGGACCGCATCGGTCGCGGCGATCGTCCCGCCCGCGGCGAGGAGCGCGATCTCGTACGACCCCGCGCCGAACGGCGACGCCCCGTCCCCGGCGTCACCGCCGCCCGCCGCGCTCGCCGTCCTGATCCGCTCCAGGTGCTCCGCGGTGTGCACCCGCAGGATGTCCTCCTCCGTCGCCGGGCGCGCGGGTACGCGCAGCAGGCGATCCAGGAGACCGGAGACCTCCACCAGCCCGGCGAATCTCGACTTCGACTCGGGGCTCTCGAAGTTCTGGAACGGCTGGATCGGCCCGCCGGACGGGAGCAACCCGGCGTGTGTGCCGGTGTCGTGCCAGGCGTACCGCTCGTGCCAGACGTATCCGGTGGTCATGGTGGGTCAACTCCAGGGTGAGTGGGTGGGGAGCCCGCCCGGACGCGGGCGGGCCCGGGACGGGGACGGAGGGGCGGGCGGGCCGTCGGCGGCCCGCCCGGGGTGGATGGGATCGGGCTCAGGGGCCGGCGGTGACGTCCGCGGGCCGGACCCCGGGGAGCCGGTGCCCGGCGGCCGGTGGGGCGTCGAAGAGGGCGGCGACCCGCGCCCGCTCCGCGTCGGGACCCGGTGCGAGCAGCGCGGCCGCGACGTAGATCGCCGTGTTGAGGACCAGCCCCGCCACGCCGGAGGTCAGGCCGCCGAGCCAGGGGATCGACACCGGATACGCCACCTGCAGCGCGGCGGCGACGGCGAAGCCGGTCACCATGCCGCCGATCGCGCCCGCGGCGGTCCCGCGTCGCCAGAAGATCCCCAGCAGGAGCGCCGGCGCCAGCTGGCAGATGCCCTGGTAGGAGATGATCGCCAGGTTGCTCAGCCCGCTGCTGTCCTTGCTCGTGGCCATCGCGACGGCCGCGGCCAGCACGGTCAGGGCGACGATGGCCAGCCGGGCCGAGCGGGTCTCGCGCCCGTCGTCCGTCCCGCCGTCGCCGTTCCCGCCGCGCAGCACGTCGTTGCTGAACTGGGCGCCGCACGCCTGCATGTTGGCGTCCACGTTGCCCATGGTCGCGGCCAGTACGATCACTCCGGCCAGCGCGACGAGCGCGGTGCCGCCGACCCCCGCGGTGATGAACCACACCTGGTCGGGGGCGTCGGACACGCCGGGCAGGCCGGCGGCCAGGATGCCGAGCATGGTCAGCGCGGTGGCGAAGACGAACAGGATCGGCGCCGCCTGCACGGCCGACTTCTTGATCGCCGCGGTGCTGCGGGCGGTGAACAGCCGCACGAAGATGTCCGGCCAGCACCAGCCGCCGACCGCGCCGGTGAGGATGATCGACATCACGTACAGCGGCCCGACCGGGCTGCCGGGTCCGGGGATCGCGAAGTGGCCGCCGGGGACCTGGTCCAGGCCGTGGCCGTTGGTGAGCATCCAGACCAGCAGCCCGACGATGACGCACAGGCCCAGCACGTACGCCACCAGACCCTGCACCATGTCGCTGATCACGACACCGCGCATGCCCATCCGCACCGTCCAGATCTGGCGGACCGCCAGCACCCCGATGCCGATGAGGATCGCGGCGTCCGGTGAGACGTTTCCGAAGGACAGGTAGGAGAAGACCAGTCCCAGTGACTGCAGGCCCAGCACCATCCACGGGAACGACGACACGATGCCGATGACCGCCGCGACGGAGCGGACCCGCCGGGAGCCGAACCGCAGGCCCAGGAAGTCCGCCTGGGTGCGCAGGTCGAAGCGGCGGCCCCAGTCGTGCACGCGCTGCGCCATGAAGAACATCAGGACGACGGCGAGCAGCGAGTACGGCAGGTAGTAGAAGCCGATGGCCCCCGACCCCGCCGCCAGGCCGGTGAACGCGATGAAGATCGATCCCGGCAGCCAGGTGTTGAGGAACGACATGGTCTGGTACCAGGACCCGAAGGAGCGTCCGGCGACCGCGTAGTCGGTGAAGGTCCCGGCGCGGCGGTGTGAGCGCTCCAGCACGGCGACGACGAGCAGGAAGAACAGGGCGACGGCCCCGTAGCCGATGAGCATGTTCACAGCCCGGCCTCCCGGGGCTCTTCCCGCCGTTCGACGGCGTACATCACCAGGATGCTGGCCAGGACGACGGCACCGCCGCCGACGAAGTAGAGGAGCGCGGCCGTCGCGTTCGCGGCCGCCCCCGCGGCCCAGTACAGCGGCGGGAACAGCGTGAGAATCGTGTCGACGACCAGCAGGGCGGCGAAGAGCCCGCGCCTGGATGGCCGCGATCGGGTCGGACCGTCGGTGGTCGGTGTCTGTCTCATGGGGGGTGTCCTTCGTGCCATGCGGCGGTGCGAGGAGGCGTACGCCGACGCCGTACTGCCGGAACGTTCCGGCTTTCCGCTCACGATAGATATGACGGAACGATCCGGCAAGGGTCGGGAACGAACCGGTGTAAGGTGCGCGCCGATACCCCCGGCAGTGATCGAAACCGTTCCGTACGGCATAGACTCCCAGTCGTGACCGGCCGATCCGTGACCATCATCGACGTCGCCCGCCATGCCGGGGTCTCGAAGACCACCGCTTCGGACGCCCTGTCCGGCGGCGGCCGGGTCTCGCCGGAAACCCGAGAGCGCATCGCGGCCGCCGCCGCCCTGCTCGGCTACGTG
Organism: Streptosporangium fragile; assembly: GCF_039534445.1. NCBI lineage: Bacteria > Bacillati > Actinomycetota > Actinomycetes > Streptosporangiales > Streptosporangiaceae > Streptosporangium > Streptosporangium fragile. The sequence goes on from NZ_BAAAVI010000104.1 coordinate 3,835, forward strand.
CCGAACGCCGCCGCCCGCCACCTGCGCCGCAGCAGGGTCGGCGCGGTCGGTCTCCACGTGCCCCGGCAGGCGATGGGCATGGGTTTCTACATGGAGTTCGCCTTCGGGGTCGCCGAGCGGGCCCGCGAGGCCGGCCTCGACCTCACCCTCCTCGCCCTCGACCCGGCCCAGGCCGGCCGTCCCCGGCTGCGCGTCGACGGAGTGATCATCATCGACCCGCTCCCCGACGACCCCGTCACCGGGGCGCTGCTCTCCGCCGACGTCCCCGTCGTCACCGTGGGGCGGCACCGCGGTCCGGGCCCCGCGCCCGCGGGCGTGCTGGTCGCCGACCACGCCGCGATGATGAACCGTCTCCTCGGTCACCTCCACGCGGCGGGGGCCTCGGCGCCCGGCCTGGTCGTCCCCGACGACGGCTTCCGTTCCGACTGGGCGCTGCTGGTGCGCGAGACCTACGAGCGGTGGTGCCGCGACCACGGCGCCACCCCGGTCGTCCGCAGCGTCGCGGTCGACGCGACCCCCGACACCGTCGACGAGGTGATCCGCGATCTCGTCACCGGCGGTCCCGGCCTCGACGCCGTCATCTGCGCGCCCGACGGCAGCGCGCTGCGCGCCCTGAGCACCCTCAAGGCCCTCGGCCGCCCGGTCGGCGACCGACTGCTCCTGGCCTCGTGCGTGGCGAGTCCCAGCATGGAGCTGTGCGATCCCCCGATCACCGCGATCGACCTGCGCCCGCGCCGCTACGGCAACAGCGCCGCCGGACTGCTCACCGGTATCCTCGCCGGCACCGTGGAGCCGGAGGAGCGGGGACGGCCGGTGGAGCGGCTGCACCCGGTCGAGCTCCTGGTGCGGCCCTCGACGGCCTTCCGGGCCGAGACCGCGCCACCGCGGGCGCGGTGAGGGGCGGCGCCGGGGCGACCGGAGGGCCGTCGAACCGGGTGTAACTCTTCCGCGGTGACTTGTCGATCTGCCTTTCTCGTCGTGATCGCTGGATCGCGGGACCGGCTTTTACTCGTGGGTGCCGGCATGTGAGGCGCTGGTAGCTGTGTTGACGGCCCTCGTTCCTGCGGGGACCGGCGGGTGGTGGTCAGCCGCTGTAGGACCAGGCTCAGAGGCGTACAGCGCTCGATCGCCGCCGGTGTCAACCGTGTGTCGGCGGCGTCTTGGTCGCCAACTGGCGATTCCGTCTCGAACATCAGTGCCACCACGTTCACCGCGTGTCATATCCCGGCGGCTCGCGACTCATCGGGTGCTTCGGAAGCTCTGGGCCCAGCGGCGAAGTTCGGTGGCGGCCTCGTCGCGGGTGAGGGAGCCACGTTCCAGGTGAACCTCCCGGAGATGCCGGATCGCGGCCCCCACCATCGGGGAGGGCGGAATGTCGAGCATCTGCATCACCGTTCTGCCGTCGAGTACGACGGGGACATCGTCACGCCTGGCGTACCTGTCACGTTCGGCGGCGGCGCGGGCATCGGCCTCTTCCTTGGCACGGCACGCGGCCTCCCACACGTCGTAGTCGGCGGCGTCCAGGGCATGTAGGCCCGCCCGGCGCCACCCCTCCATGTCGCGTTCCTGCCCAAAGCCGACCGTGTCGAAGAGGTCCAACGCACCCGCTCCGACCACTCCGAGGTGCGCGAGCGCGGCGTTGATCGGCCAGTCCTCGTGTGGCGGTCCGACCCGGATCGATGCGTACTCGGGACCCCAGCTCTGACGGCCGTTCTCCCACAGGGCAGCGGCCTGGCTGCCGTTACCACCCCAGAAGTCCGCTTCCACGTAAGCGATACGGCCGCCGCGTGACCAGTCCTTCAGTCTCTCGGCGAACCCCGGGGACATGAGCATGAACGGCCCGCTCTCCCGCCGCGCGTCGGTCAGCTCGTTGAAAATCTCGTCAGTCACCGGTAGCAGCCCCAGGCGTTGCCGGAGGGGCGCCACCACGGCCCGTGGCACATCGTCCGCCAGGGAGCGGAGATGGTCAAAATCACCGACAACACCGTGGAGCACATAGGACATGCCCGCACCCTAAATCGGGCAGCGGCACACAACCACCACATTTCATGGGCCGGACGTCGCGGTGTCGACCACCTCCAACGGGTGGGCAACTCGCATCGAGTCACTGCGTTTCAAGCTGCGAGGGTGTGCTTCTCCTGGTGGCGGGTTCGGTGAACGCGGTGTTGTTCGCGGTCGAGGTGATAGGTCCAGTACGCGTCCAGGTCGCCGTTGGAGATCACGGCGCGTAGCTTCGAAATCGCTTCAGCGCCGGCCAGCCCCCACCTTGCGCCGGTGATCTCCAGCCGGTCGCCGACCAGGTGCCTGGCTGTGCCCTCGACCACGCCGGTGGCAATCGGGCACCCCGATCAAACAGTCATGACTGGCTGACCATAAAAGCCCAGGTCAGACTCTCACTGAGAACGAGCTGCACCCCGCCGAACCTCCTCCGCCTCGTCGGCGATCCGAGCCGGGTACGCGGATCCCCGCCCGGCGGGAGCCGTGACCGCATGTACCGGCCGTATGGTCCGCATGATCAGAAATGCGGTGGAAACACCGGCCTCGATCTCGCGTACAGATCGATCGATTCTTGGGCAAGGTGCCCCGACGAGAGCGGTAGCCGTTGCTCATTCCGCCGGCCGGGTGGATCGATCGTGAGGCGCGGGAGCGGCGATGCCGGTTGCCGCCACCTCGTCGTGCCGTGTGACCAAAAGATCACTATATGTCGGAAGGCCTAGCATGACTTCCATGCCCGAGCCGGACTTCCTCGCCGCCACCCGTTCCGCCTACGACGCCGCCGCCACCCAGTACGCCGAGGTCATGCCCGAGCGCTTTCACACCAGCCCGCTCAGCCACGCGATGATTCCCGTCTTCGCCGAACTCGTCCGGGCGTCCGGCGGCGGCCTGGTGGCGGACGCGGGGTGCGGTCCCGGCCACGTCACCGCGCATCTACGTTCCCTCGGCGTGACCGCTTTCGGAGTCGACCTGTCGCCGAGGATGATCGCGCTCGCCCGGGACGCCCACCCGGAACTGCGCTTCGAGGTGGGGCCGATGGACGCTCTCACGGTGGAGGACGCTTCCCTGGCCGGGGTCCTCGCCAACTACTCGATCATTCACACCCCGCCCGAACGGCTCCCCGCAACGCTCGCCGAGTTCGGCCGTGTGCTCGCCCCCGGCGGCCACCTGCTGCTCGGCTTCCACGCGTGCGACGATCCCACCGGGCCGGCCGAGGCGTTCGACCACACGGTGTGCCCCGCCTACCGCTATTCGCCCGGCCACGTGGCCGAACTGCTGCTCAGAGCCGGGTTCGCCGAGATGGCTCGGCTGGCCGTCGCTCCGGGCGAGGATCCCCGGCGAGGCCTCCCGCGGGCCTTCCTCCTCGTCCGCCGCGTGACACCTGATCCACATCTCTGAGAAACCCGTCCGGCCCGGCCCAGGCCGGACCAGAGCCCGCTTCCCGTGCGGAACGGCATTCATCCGGATCGCGGCGGGCGGCCTCTTCCCCGCGCCGCTCGGCCCGAGCCGGCGTAGGCGCCGGCGAGGGCGTCCTCCGTCCCCGCGCGCCCTTGACCGCGCAGGGCGACCGGCACCGTCCCCGCCTCCAGGACGCACTCAGCCGAGGCCGCGGCCGAGCCGGCCGTCTGGGCGGCCGATCGGCCCGGAGCCGGGCTGAGCGCGAGCCGTTCTCCGGGACCCGCCCGCCGGGTGGCCCGCGGCGTCCGGCGGGGCGTCACCTTCCCGCCATTCATGACTGCCCCGGTCGGGACGGCTGGCCCGGGGCAGTCGCGACACCCGTTGAGAACGCGCCCGGGCCCGCGTCTCCGGCCTCACCGGCCCCTGAAGTTTTCTTTTGGTACACCCAGATGTCTTGAAACTCGTAACCATCACCCGGTTGAGTTCGCGGGTGCCACCACGTCACCACCCCCGCATCGCGGCCACGGCCGCGCTCTCCCTGATCCTCACACTCGGCGCGGCCGGTACGGCGCGGGCCGAACCGCCGTCCGGGACGCCCGCGCCGCGGACCCCCGCCGCCCAGGCGTCGCCCTCGCCGGGCGCGCCCGTGGAGGACGCACCACGAGCGTCGTCCTCCGCAGACCTCTCCACCCTGCTCGTCGCCCCCGCCGGACGGCAGCTGGAGACGGCGAAGAAGACCCGGCCCGTCGCTCCGGGCGTCACGCTCACGTCCTTCGACCGTTACGACAGCGCCGGCTGGCTGCGGGCCGACGCGATCTCCGCCGACCTCGGCGGGGGCGCGCGGGCCGGCTACCTCTACTCCGGCGAGGTGACCAAGGACGAGCCGCTCTCCGGACCCGCCAGGCGGACCCGGGCCGTCGCCGCCGTCAACGGCGACTTCTTCGACATCAACAACTCCGGCGCCGCCCAGGGCATCGGCGTCCACGACGGCGAACTCGTGCAGAGCCCGGTCGCGGGCCACCACAACGCCGTCGCGGTCACCGCGGACGGGGTCGGCCGCGTGATCCAGATGTACTTCGAGGGCACCGCGACCCCCGAGGGCGGCACCCCGATCACGCTGACCCAGTTCAACCAGCTCGTCCAGGCGGGCGGCGTCGGGCTGTTCACCCCGCTCTGGGGCTCCTACACCCGTGCCCGCGCGGTCGCGGGCGCGGCCTCGGTGACCGAGGTCGAGGTGCGGGACGGCACCGTCACCGAGGTGCGCACCTCGGCCGGGAGCGGCCCCATCCCGGCGGGCACCACGATCCTGCTCGGCCGCGACGCCGGGGCCGCCGCGCTCGCCGGGCTCAAGGCGGGCGACCGCGTGGAGGTGGCGTACCGGCCCAGGGCCTCCGACGGCGGCGCGGTCCGGACCGCCGTCGGCGGCAACGTGGTCCTCGTCAAGGACGGCGTCGCGCAGGTCTCCGCCGACCCCGCCGCCCACCCGCGCACCGCCGTCGGCTTCTCCGCCGACGGCCGCACCATGTTCCTGCTGACCGTCGACGGGCGCCAGGCAGACAGCAGGGGCGTCACCCTCACCGAGCTGGGGGCGATGATGGCCGAGCTCGGCGCGCACAACGCGCTGAACCTCGACGGTGGCGGATCCTCCACCATGCTCGCCCGCGAGCCCGGCTCCGCGGACGTCCAGGTGGAGAACAGTCCCTCCGACGGAGGCGAGCGGCACGTCCCCAACGGCCTCGCGCTCTACGCGCCCGAGGGGAGCGGCCGGCTGAAGGGCTTCTGGGTGGAGACGGCCAGTGACCCGGCGAAGGCCCCCGGGGTCGGCCCGGTCGCGGGCGCCCGCCCCGACCGGGTGTTCCCCGGGCTCACCCGCAGGCTCACCGCGGCCGGTTACGACGAGACCTACGGACCCGCGGCCGGGGCCCCGTCGTGGCGGACAAGCCCGGCGGCGCACGGGCGCGTCGGCCGGGACGGCACCTTCCGCGCCCTCCTGCCCGGTCGGACGACCGTCACCGCCTCGCGCGGCGGAGCCAAGGGCAAGATCGACCTCACCGTCCTGCAGCCCCTGGCCCGGATCGGCGCCACCGCCGACCGGGTCGGCCTCGCGGGCGCCGGCGCCGCCGGAACCTTCGGCGTGGTCGGCTACGACCGCAACGGCAACTCCGCGCCGATCGAGCCCGCCGACGCGCGCCTCGACTACGACCGGGACCTGCTCGACGTCGTCGCCTCCGAGCACGGCCTGTTCTCGGTGAAGGCGAAGAAGGAGACCGGGTCCGGGCTGGTGACCGTGCGGGTCGGGGACGCCACCGCCGCGGTGCCGGTGACCGTCGGGTTCGAGAACGTGCCGGTCGCCGAGTTCGACGACGCGGCGTCGTGGACGTTCGCCGCGGCGCGGGCCACCGGCTCCCTGGCGGCGGCCCCCGGCCGGACGGGCGGCGGCCTGAAGCTCTCCTACGACTTCACCCAGTCGACGGCGACCCGCGCGGCCTACGCGAACCCGCCCCGGCAGGTCACCGTGCCCGGCCAGCCCCAGGCGTTCGGCCTGTGGATCCACTCGGCGGGCAAGGGCGAGTGGCCGAGCCTGGAGTTCTACGACGCCCAGGGGCAGTCGCAGATCCTCCGCGGCCCGTACCTCACCTGGACCGGCTGGAAGTTCGTGGAGTTCGCGGTGCCGCCGGGGGTGAACCACCCGCTGAAGCTGCGCCGCTTCTACGTCGCGGAGACCAGGGCCGACCAGAAGTACGGCGGCGAGATCGTCATCGACGGCCTCGTCGCCAGGGTGCCGCCGTCGGTGACCGCGCCCCCGGCGGCCGGGACCGCCGACCCGGTGGTCCGCTCCGGGACGGACGTCGCGGCGATGCCGTGGCGGTTCGCGGTCATGTCCGACGCCCAGTTCGTCGCGCGCGCCCCCGGCAGCGACATCGTCGCCGACACCCGCCGCACCCTGCGGGAGATCAAGGCGGCCCGGCCGGACTTCCTGCTCATCAACGGCGACCTGGTCGACGAGGCGTCGCCGGAGGACTTCGCCCTGGCGAAGAAGATCCTCGACGAGGAACTCGGCGGTGAGCTGCCCGTCCGCTACGTGCCGGGCAACCACGAGGTCATGGGCGGCGCCATCGACAACTTCCGGGCGGCCTTCGGCGACACCTACGGCTCCTTCGACCACAAGGGGACCCGCTTCGTCACCCTCGACACCTCGCGCCTGAACCTGCGGGGCGGCGGCTTCGACCAGGTGGCGCTGCTGCGCGAGCGCCTGGACGCGGCGGCGAAGGACCCGTCGATCGGCTCGGTCGCCGTGCTGTTCCACGTGCCGCCCCGCGACCCGACGCCGGGCAAGGGCAGCCAGCTCGGCGACCGGAAGGAGGCCGCGCTCGTCGAGGGGTGGCTGGCCGACTTCCAGCGCGACACCGGCAAGGGAGCCGCCTACATCGGCGCCCACGTCGGCACCTTCCACGCCTCCCGGGTCGACGCGGTGCCGTACTTCATCAACGGCAACACGGGCAAGAACCCGGCCACGGCCCCCGGCGACGGCGGGTTCACCGGCTGGTCGCTGTGGGGTGTCGACCCGGTGACCGAGCGCGAGGCCGAGCGGGTGCGCCGCAACTGGTTCACCGACGCGCCGGAGTGGATCGGCGCGCAGGTCCGCCCGCACGTCGACGGGCTGACCCTCACCGCGCCCGCCTCGGTGCGGGTCGGCACCCCCGGCCGGGTCACGGCCTCCCTGGCGCAGGGGAGTCGTACGGTGCCGGTCGCCCACCCGGTCTCGGCTGACTGGTCGGGCTCGCCCAACCTGCACGTCGGCACCCGCGCGGGTGCGAAGAGGCGGCACGTCGCCGTGCTGGACCCGGCCACCGGGACGCTCACGGCGCTGCGCCCGGGCCAGGTCGCCGTCTCGGTCACGGTGAACGGGGTCACCCGGCAGGCGACGGTGACGCTCTCGGCCGAGGAATCCGGCGGGACGGGGGCGGAGCGGAAAGCCGAGGACGCCGCCTGACCCCTCTCCTGCTCTCCGGCGTGGCGTCCCGGCGTCACGCCGGACGGCCCGGCGCGGGCCCGTTCACCCCGATATCACGGCGCGCAGAGGCCGCGTTCGCCTCCCGGTAATTCCCCGTTGCCGTTGCGTACCCATGATCGCCTGGACATTCATCCGCGTATCCCCTTTCAAGGGAGGTGCCCATGCGTCCGCGTGCTCGTCTCTGCGTGGCGGCGTTGACGTTCTGCCTGGCCGGTCTGGTGACCGTGCCCGCCGTGCGGGCCGACGGGGTTCCCACGGTCGAGCCCGAGGTCGAGACCCCCGCCCTGTTCGACGACGACGCCGGCGGCAACGCCAACGGCGACGACCCGGCGATCTGGGTGCATCCCACCCGTTCCGGGAAGAGCGTGGTGGTGGCCACCGCCAAGGAGGGCGGCCTGTACGCCTACGGCCTGAACGGCGGACAGCTCCAGCACGTCCCCGCCCCGCCCGCCCCCGGCGAGGAGGACGAGCCCGGCCGCTTCAACAACGTCGACCTGGTGTACGGCTTCCGCCTGTCCACCGGCGCCACGGCCGACCTCGCCGTCGTCTCCGACCGCGGCCGGGACCAGATCCGGTTCTACGCCGTCGACAGGACCAAGGCGGCGCAGGGCCGGGCGCCGCTCACCGACCTGACCGACCCCGCGGCGCCGTTCGTGTTCAACGCCACCCAGGAGGAGGTCAACGAGGCGCAGACCGCGTACGGCCTGGCCACCTGGCAGGACGCCACCGGCGTCTACGCCCTGGTCAGCCGGCGGCACACCACGCGCGTGGCGCTGGTGAAGCTGACCGCCGCGCCGGGCGGGAAGGTCGGCTACCGGTTGGTCCGCACGCTGGACCTGCCCGGCTCGTTCCGGCTGCCGGACGGCACGACCTGGACCCCGTGCGCCGAACCCGGCGAGCTGCCCCAGGTCGAGGGCATGGTCGTCGACGCCGACCGGGACGTGCTCTACGCCGCCCAGGAGGACGTCGGCATCTGGCGGATGCGGGCCGACCTCACCGGCACCCCGGTGCTGGTCGACAGGGTCCGCGAGTACGGCAGGCCGGACGTCTACGACCCGGAGACCGAGGAGTGCACGCCGGGCGCCGACCCCGGCTACGGCGGTGAGCACCTGTCGGCCGACGCCGAGGGCCTGACGATCTACTACGGCGGCGACGGCGACGGCTACCTGATCGCCTCCAGCCAGGGGGACGACACCTTCGCGGTGTACGACCGGGAGAAGAACGACTACATCGGCCGGTTCCGGATCGGCGCCGGCGACGGCATCGACGGTGCCGAGCACAGCGACGGCGCCATGGTGGTCAACGTGCCGCTGGGCGACCGGTTCGACGAGGGCCTCTTCGTGACGCACGACGGCGCGAACACCCCGGAGGTGCCCGGCGAGGACGGCGAGACCAGGGAGAACACCGACTTCAAGTTCGTCGAGTGGGACGACATCGCCGAGGAGCTCGACATCGACGTGGACACCGACGGCTGGAACCCCCGCGGCTGACACTCCCCGCCCGCGATCCGCCGGATCACTTCCACCTGATCACCGTCCCCGCCGCGACCGGCCTCCCGCCTCCGTCGGTCGCGGTTCACCATTGTGCCGGGCCTCTCGTGTCGTGCGGGGGTGACGGTGGCCGGTCGGACGGGGGATAACCCGTCCAGTCGGCCATCCTACGGACACCATTCTCATAAGTGACCATTTGTGAGAGCACTTACCGTGACGGCGGCTACGCGGAGCTACTTCGCCCCCCGTCGCACGGACCCGAGCGGTGGGCGCGGTAGCGCGGTCTACGCCTTTGGGACCGCTACCTTGCTCCTCCGGCGTGCCCCGGGTCGTCCAGTGGCGTGAGCCGACGAAGGATGCCTGCGGCGCCGATCGCCCCAACCCGGGTCGGCGAGGTCCGGAGCCGGTGGTCGTTACGGCCTTGCCTGGCCCTGACTGTCGGCTGGGTCGCGATCCCCCCTGATCAGGGGACGATGGCCGGATGAACCGGCCAGGCCGCGGTCATGGACACCTATGACGACCCCCCGGTCCCCACAACCAGGAGCTGACCGCGGCGACCAGGGAGACCACCAGGATGACCGCTCCGGTGGTCAGGAACAGCGCGCCGTGGAGCACACCCCTGCCGCCCACCCCGTCCAGACGGGCGAGCCGGGGTCGCTCGGTGTCCACTGCCGCCTCCTTCTCATCTCGTTCAAGGGCCGCCGTCGCAATCCCGTTCGAGGGCCCGTCACTGGTCGCTCCGGCCGAGCCCGGACAGGCCGAGCGTGGCCGGCCTGCCCCGCGGGCACCTGCCGATCCGCGTGGCAGGCCGCCGTCCGGCCGTTCCCGGGCCCCGTCAAGGTCTTCTCCTCGTCACCGACGTATCGGAGTCCGGTCCTGCCGTACCGCGTCGGGCATGGACGACCGGCGGCAGGGCTGAAGATCGGTTCTGGGAAACGACTTGTCATTCACCGGAAGAGGCTCGGCCACGCGACCGCCACCCGCGCCCGGGACGGGTTCAAGGCCCATCTGGCCGTCGAGCCCGACGCCGGCCTGTTCACCGCGGTGCGGTTGGGGCCCGGGGCCGGATCGGCCCATCACGAGGTCGTCCTGGCACCCGGCCTGCCGGCGCGAGTGTGCCGCCATCTCCTCCGACTTCCGAGACGAGAAGTGTGACGAGCGCGTCCGCTGGCTCGGCGCCCTCGGCGGCCGGCGAACCCAAGCCCCGGTGAGCCGTTCGGCGGCTGCAAGGTCGTGCCGTACAACCCGAAAGCCGACCCCAACGCCCTGACCATGCCGGCCTCTGTGGCATCGCCCTTCTGACCGCTTGGTCACCACGTGAGTGAAGCGAACCCGCACCGTGCCGGGCGCGCGGTCCTCGGAGCGCTTGACATTGTTTGGATTACCAACCACTATGAAATTGTTGGTATTACAAATCACTGCCCGGCCAGGGGCGACTTCGTGGCGATGGTGATCAACTGAGGCTTTGCCGGTCGGCGCCGGTGGGTGGGCGACGGTCTCGTTCGCCCCTGATGCAAGGAGGAATCCTCATGCCCGCAATCCGGACCAAGGGCCGAGCGGCAGCCCTGGTCACCGCGGCAGCGGTTTTGGCGTTCTGTACGTTCGTCAGCTCTTCGGCCCAGGCAGCCGCCCCGTCCGCAACACCGACCGTCCGCTCCGCCAGGTCAGGGATCCCGGCCTTGGTCGATCCCGCGGCCGACCTGGGACGGCACGCGTCCGGACCCGAGCCGACCTGGTTCGACTCGATCTACTTCACCAGTTCGGTGAAGGCGAACGGTCAGGAGTTCGGTCTTCAGGTCCACACGCGCATCCTCCCGAACAGGGACGAGGCCGCGTACCGCTGGACGTTCTCTGTGATCAACAAGACCACCGGGTGGTACAAGGACTACGACGCGATGGTCGAGCCGAAGGACTATCGGTGGAGCGAGGGCAAGCTCGACATCAAGGCGCCAGGGCTGAGCTGGACGAGTGACTCCGTCCGCCAGTCGGTGCAGGTCGAGACGCCTTGGGGATCTCTCGATGTCCAGCTGGCGCCCACCGGCCCCGCCATGAACTACGCGTCGACCGGCGTTTTCAACCTGGCCGACGGCGTGCCGAACTACGAGTTCGCACTCCCGGAGATGCGGACGTCCGGAACGCTCGTCGTCGACGGCAAGAAGCACAAGGTCAGGGGCACCTCCTGGCTGGACAGGCAATGGGGTGAGATGCCGACGTCGCTGACCCGGTGGACGTGGATGAACCTCGGCATGCCCAACGGCGACAAGGTCGCCATCTGGGACACGATCGGCGCCGAATCCAAGGACAGCTGGGCGACCGTCCTCCATCCGGACGGCTCCTACGACGTGGTCGACGTCGAGCCGCTCGCGCAGGGCGCCTCCCGGCAGTGGACCAGTCCGGCCACCGGCCAGACGTATCCCACTCGTTGGCGCATCCGCATTCCCGCCCTGCACTCCGAGCTCGACGTGCGGGTCACTGGAAATCCGGACCAGGAGATCGAGACTCCCGACGGGAGCGGCTACCTGGAGGCCGCAGCGGCTTTCACCGGTAAGTACAACGGCAAGAAGGTCCGTGGCGAGAACTACGTCGAGATGACCGGCGAGTGGAACTCCTGATCACCGGCGAAGCCATCCTCGCCTGACGCAATCCGACATCACCCCGGGATCGAACACTGATCCCGGGGTGAACCATTGGGAGAAGACGGCCTCAGCCGGGGGAGTGCAGGGCAGCGTGCAGCAGCTGGACGAGTTGGTCGCGGTCTTGCGGGTTGAGTCGGTTTATCGCAGGTGCCAGTGCGCGTCGGACCTCGCCGTACACCTGCTCCGCCAGTTCCAGGCCGGCGGGAGTGAGGAACACATCGACGACGCGGCGGTCTTGGGGGTTTTTGCCCCTGGCCACCAGCCCTCGGCGTTCGGCACGGTCGATGAGGCCGGACAGGGTCGATTTGTCCAGGCCGAGGAACGCGGCGAGCTCGGTCATGCGCGGGCGGCGGTCGCGGAGGATGCCGAGGACCCGCAGTTGGGTGAGTGAGAGGTCGCGCTCGGCTCCGATGCGGGTGAGTACGCCCGCCACCTGGAAGGTGCTGCGGACGAGGGCATCCACGAGGGCGTCGGAAGTCATGTGCCCACGTTACTCGCCATGCTTTGTATTACAAACTACTGGGGGGAAGGCCGGCTCGCTCAGCGCGTCCCGCGTTCCTCCAGGGCTGTGCTCAGGCTGCGCAGGGCGTAGTAGACGCGGGACTTCACGGTGCCCTGGGGGACTCCCAGGGCTTTGGCCGCCTGCTGGGTGGCGCGGTCGGCGATGTGGGCAGCATCGGCGCCGGCGGCAGGTGGAGCAGGAGTGGCGGGAAAGTCGGTCTGCCTGCGTCAGCGAAGACATCAGCAGCCCATCATCGCCGAAGCGTGCCCTGCCTGTGGCGTCCGCGGGGGCCGCCACCGTGGCGCATCAGGATCGGCCGAGCATGTCGCGGGTGCGCACCTCCAGTCGCACGGTGGCTCCCGGACTCACGCCGGACACGGTGACGGTCAGAGGAGTGTCCGTCGTTCCCGGATGAGGCTGATCGGGTACGAGCTTCATGCGGCGGCTTGACCTGCGGCCAGGCGATCGCCGGAATCCCGGCGAGGGGACATCGAGATCACCCGTGCGCGCCCGTTCTGGCCCTGACAACGGGCGCGACCCCTCGGCGTCGTGTCGGTGCTTGTATCGCGCTGCTCACACCACCGTCTCGGCCGGGACGAAGTGGCAGGCGGCCCGGTGCCGGCGGCCGTCGACGCCGGCGGCCGGGTCGAGCTCGACGCAGATCCGGCGCGATTCGTCGACGAGCGGGCCGACCGGGCAGATCGTGCGGTAGCGGCAGCCCGACGGCGGGTGCAGCGGGTCCGGCGGTTCGCCTTCGGCAACCTGCTCACCATCGAGGCCGGTGAGCGTGGCCGCCTCGATCAGCGCGCGTGTGTACGGATGCTGCGGAGCGGCCAGCAGCATGGGGGTCGGCGCCCGCTCGACGATCCGCCCGAGCTGCATGACCGCGATCTCGGTGCAGAGGTAGCGGACAACTGCGAGATCGTGGGAGATCACCAACAGCCCCAGACCGGTCTCGGCGCGCAGCCGCCGCAGCAGGTTGAGCACCGAGCCCTGCACTGAGACGTCGAGCGCCGCCGTCACCTCGTCGGCGACGATCACGTCTGGACGGGTTGCGAGAGCGCGCGCGAGGGCGACGCGCTGGCGCTGCCCGCCGGAGAGCGCGCCCGGCCGGACCTGCGCGTGGGCAGGGTCGAGCGCGACCTGCTCCAGCAGCCGCGCGACCTCTGCGGCGCGTGCCTGGCGGCTGAGCCGGCGACCTGCCGCCGCGGCCTCTCCGATCGCCTCGCCGACGGTCATACGCGGGTTCAGCGACGCGCGAGGATCCTGGAAGACGAGCTGCACACGCCGCCGCAGTTCTCTCAGGTGGCGGCCGCGAGCCCCGGCGTAGTCGCGGCCGTCGAGCAGTACCTGGCCGCCGGCGGTCGGCGTGAGGCCGACGATCGCCCGCGCGCAGGTCGACTTGCCGGAGCCCGACTCGCCGACCAGCCCGAGCGCGCCCCCCGGTGGCAGGTCGAGCGTGACGCCGTCGACGGCCGTCATCGCCGCATGGCCGCTGCCGACCCGCACGCGGAGGTCGCGCACCGACAGTATGTTCACCGCTTCATCTCCTGTTCCGGCACCGGCAGCGCGGTGCCCTGGGGGTGCCAGCAAGCGACGCGCCGTCCCTCGCCTAACGTCTCCAGCAGCGGTAGCCGCTCGCGGCAGCGGTCGCTCGCATGCACGCAGCGGGGCGCGAACGGGCAGCCGTCGGGGACGGCGTCGAGTGCCGGCTGGCGTCCGGGGATCGTCGCCAGCGGGCGGTCCAGGTCGGCGTCGAGCGCAGGCGTCGCCGCCAGCAGCGCCCTCGTGTAGGGATGCGCCGCATCCGCGTGCATGCGGTCGGCGGCGAGTTCCTCGACGACGCGGCCTGCGTACATCACGAGCACGCGCTCGCAGAAGGCCGAGATAACCGAGATATCGTGCGAGATCAGGACCACGGCTGTGCCGTGCTCGGCGTTGACGCGACGCAGCACGCGCAGCACCTGACGCTGGACGGTGACGTCGAGCGCTGTCGTCGGCTCGTCGGCGACGATCAGGCTCGGGCGTGTCGTCAGGCCCATCGCGATCGTGACGCGCTGACGCATTCCGCCGGACAGCTCGTGCGGGTGCTGCCCCATCCGCCGGGCGGCGCCTGGGATCCGCAGCTCGCGCAGCTGCTCGACGGCGCGCACGCGCGCCTGCCTGCGCGTCGCCCCCAGGTGCACCTCCGCGGCCTCGCCCACCTGCCGCTCGATGCGCAGGACCGGGTTGAGCGAGCTGAGCGGATCCTGGAAGACCATCGCCAGCGACGTCACCAGCAGCCGCCGCCGTTCGCGCTCGGGCAGCTCGCGCAGATCCCGTCCATGGAGCGCCAGCCGCTTGGCCTGTACGGTCCCTGGCGGTTCGATGAGATCGGCGATCGCGAGCGCCGTGAGGCTCTTGCCCGATCCCGACTCGCCGACGATCCCGACGCGCTCGCCGGCGCCGACGGAGAAGCTGACGTCGCGGACGGGCGTGAGCGTGCCGCCGTCCCCCTCGAAAGCGACCGAGAGGCCGTCGACCTGGAGGACGGCGTCGGAACCGGCCGTGGACGGGCCGTTCGCGGGGACGGCAGAGGAGGCGGCCGCCGAGCGGGAACGACCGCGCCCGGACCGCCGGGCCGGTCGGATCGTCTCACCCGCCAGCGCGCCGGCGAACGCGTCACCGGTGACGTTGAAGGCGATGCCGGCGATGATGATCGCAATTCCGGGTCCGAGCGCCGCCGCCGGCGTCACGTAGATGCGATCCAGGCCGGCGTTGAGCAGCGCGCCCCAGTCGTACTGCGGCTCCTGCACGCCGAGGCCGAGAAAGCTCAGCGCCGACAGCGCCAGCAACGCCCCGCCGATCGTCATCGCCGCCTGCAGCACCAGCGCGGGCGCGATATTGGGCAGGACGTGGCGGGCCATCAGCCGCGGCAGCGAGATCCCCGTCATGCGGGCGGCGGCGACGTACTCGGAGTCGGCGACCTGCGCCGCGAGCGTCTGCGTCAGGCGCGCGAAGGCGGGTGCGATCGCGACCGCCAGCCCTACGACCGCGCCTGTCGCGCCGACACCGACGATCGTCGCGACCAGCAACGCGAGCAGCAGCCCCGGCAACGCCAGCAGCAGTCCGATCGCACTGCCGGCGAGCTTGCCCAGATGCGAGCCGAGCATGGTGGGCAGGAGCCCCAGCAGCAGCCCGAGTCCGCAGCCGAGCCCGGCCGTCAGCAGCGCGAGCACGAGTGAGAGGCGGGTCGCGACCAGCACACGCGCGAACATGTCACGGCCGAGGTCGTCGGTCCCGAACGGGTGCGCCCACGATGCCCCTTCGCCGAGCGCCTCGAGGTCGACCGCTTCCGCACGGTCGCCCCAGACGATCGGCCCCACGAGCGCGAGTGCCAGCAGTAGCCCGAAGACGGCGAGCACCGCCACGTGGGCCGGCGAGAGCCGCTTGCGTTCCATCTCAGCTCTCCCTGATCAGCGAGCGCGGGTCCAACCGTGCCAGCAGCATGTCGACGACGAAGTTGACGAGCAGCACGATCGTGCCGAGCAGCAGCGCGATCGCCTGCACCAACGGGTAGTTCTTCTGCGGGATCGCCTCGACGATCGCGGTGCCCAGCCCCGGCCAGGAGAAGATGTTCTCGACGATCACCGTGCCCGCGACGAGGCCGGCGAGCAACATGCCCCCGACGGTCAGTGTCGCGGTCAGCGTGTTGGGGAGCGCATGGCGCACGTACAGCAGCCGCCGCGGCAGCCGTTTGCTGCGGGCGACGCGCATGTACTCCTGGTCGAGCACCTTCAGCGTCTCGACCCGCGTGATCCGGGCGAGAACCGCGATCGGCACCGCGCTGATGGCCACCAGTGGCAGCACGTACGCCGTCCAGTCGCTTGAGCCCGTGACCGGCAGCCAGTCGAGCGTGACGGCGAACAGCGCGACGAGCGCGGTCGCCATCAGGTACTCCGGCACTGACACAACGAATCCCGTCGTCAGCGAGAACGACTTCTCGATGCCCGGCCGACGCCCGCCGCGCGTCAGCACGGCGATCGCCATCCCGAGCGGTACGGCGACCAGCAGCGTCACGACGAAGGCGACCAGCGCGAGCCGTAGCGTCATCGGGAAACGGTCGGCGATCACCTCGGCGACGGGCTGACCGCTGGTGAACGAGCGGCCGAAGTCACCTCTCACAAGCCCCTCGACGTAGTACCGGTACTGCTGCAGCACCGGCTCGTCGAGGTGCAGCGCGGCGCGGCGCTCCTGCACGAGCGAGGCCGGCGCGGTCGGGCCGAGTGAGGCGCGCACCGGGTCACCGGGAACGAGCTGGGTGATCAGGAACGTGATGGTCACCAGCACCGCGAGCGAGACGGCGAAACCGGCGGTACGGCGCAGCGCGAAGCGAAGCCAAGGATGCCGCATGTCAGTCCACATCCAGCGCCGCGGTCGCGGTCAGCTCGGCCTCGAGCGTCAGCGTTCGCGGCGGCGCGTCCGCAGGCGCGAGCGCGCGCAGCCCGCCGTCGGCGAACACGTGCGCCTGGTCGGCGGAGCGTGCGCCGCCGCTCTCCCGCCGGTCGGGACTGATCGCCGACCATGAGCGGACGCCGTCGGGGCCGAGCCTCGTAAGCCGTAGCGACGGGCCGCCGAAGTAGGCCCGGGCGCGGCCGCTGCCGGGGTCGACGTCGGAGTACATCGCGACGCGCAGCGGCGCGACCAGCGGCAGGTCCTGTCCGGCGACGGGCCGGTGCGCGAGGAAGGCGGCGCCGCCGCCGGCCGCCTCACCGAAGCGCAGCACCTCCCCGAGCGCGGTACTCAACCCGTGCGGCGTGCCGCGCATCCGCTCGGCTGCCGCGGCGAGCGCGCGGCGCAGCAACCCCTCCCGCGCCGATGTGAGCGCCTCGCCGGCGAGGACGGCGGCCGTCAGCTCTGCTCCCTCTCCCGGCTCGGCCGGCAGGTCGCGCACCAGCTCGCGCCAGAGCAGCCACCCCAGCGCTCCCGGCGAGGCCGCATGAGCACGGCCGTCGAACGCCAGCAGCAACCGCGCGAAGGGGCGGTCGGCGACCTCAGGCGGGGTCGTGCGCAGCGCCTGCGAGAGTGCCCGCTGCCATGCGGCCGTCTCCGGCCAGAGGTCGTCGAGCGCGATCGCGACGGCGTCCTCGAAGTGCGCCTCGAAGGTGTTCGCCAGCAGTTCGACGGCGCGGTCACCGCGAGTGTTGGAGCGGCCGGGACGGTCGTTGACGAGCACCGGAGGATAGGCGGTGAGGTCGATCGCGGGGCGGGGGTGCGGGCCCGTCAGCGTGTCGGGGGCGGTGTTGCAGCTCTGCAGGAAGCCGGTCTCCGAGCCACGGTGCTGGACCAGTTCCCCGAGCGTGTGCCGACCCTGCCAGGCGCTGGCGGCGTCGTTGGCGTCGAGCGGCACGCCGCGGTCGAGCTGCGCGGGCCGCCGTGGCGCGTGGCCGGCGCGCACGTACCAGGCGTCACCGTGGACGTCGGCGGCGACGACGTTCTGCGGCAGGAACACGCACGGCTCGAACGCCGCCTTCAGCTCGTCGATGTCGCGTGCCCGGTACATCGCCAGGAGTTGCTCGTCGAGCCGCCAGAGGTGTTCGGCGTAGGTGGTGCTGACGGCGTAGGCACAGCCGTCCGCGCGCGCGATCACCGGCGTGCGGGTGCCGTTCAGCTCGACCGTCTCGACGACGAGTTCGAGCGGCTCGGCCCGTCCCGCCACTGTGATCCACTCGCTGCGCCGGTCGATCCGCCGCAGCTCGCCGTCGCAGCGCCACGCCAGCTCGTCGTGGGGCTCGACGCGGATCCGGTAGGCGTCCGAGACGGCCGGTCCGCCGGTCGTCAGTCCCCATGCGCAGTGCGCGCCGTGGCCGATGAGCGGCAGCAGGGTGCCGGCCGAGACGACCCCGGTGATCGACAGCTCGCCGGCGCGCGCGACGACCTCGTGACCGGCGAACCCTCCGCGCGGCATGGCCGCCGCGATCCACGCCGGCGGGGGCACGAACTCCTCGAACAATCCGCCGAGCGGCAGGTGCGGGTCGCTCAGCAGATAGGTCGCGCCGTCGGCGGTCCGCTGCGGGAGCAACGCCCAGGCGTTGGAACCGCGCTCCACCACGGGGGCGGACCCGATTCCGGCTGCGGCGAGAACGGCGCGGCCGTCCGCCGTCACCCAGTACTGCACGAGCGCCCGCATCGCGGCGATCGGGAGCGCCGGCTCCAACGGCGGCGCCCACGCCGGAACCTCGCCGGGATGATCCCGCAGATAGCGGTCGACGCCGGCGACGAAGGCGGCGTAGCGCACCCGCATAGCCGGTGAGGCGCGCGCGTAGTCGGCACGCGCCTGCGCCAGATAGCCCCAGCGGAGTGCCTCGGCGTCGCGCTCCAGCGCCGCCTCGCCGAGCACGCTCGACAGCTCGCCGCGCACCAGCTTGTACTGGCCGAGCAGCTCGTGCAGCAGGTCGGATGCCTGTACGTACCCGAGACCGAAGAAGAGGTCGCGCTCCTCCGCCGCGCTGACGTAGGCGACGCCCCATTCGTCGCGCTCCACGCGTACCGTGCCCTGGGAACTCATGTGATCTCCTCGAGAATGTCGACAGCCGCCTCGACGATCGCGCCGGGCGCGTCGAGGTGGACCATGTGCGAGGCGCCGTCCGCGACGACGAGCCGGCCGCGCGGCGAGGCCGACGCCAGTTCGGCGTGCAGGGCCCGCATCACCGGCGGCGCGGTGCCGGCGGTGAGGACGACGAGCGGCCCCGGCGGCGGCTCGCCGGTGCCGGCGAGCACGGCGAGCTGCTCGCAGGAGCGCGGCAGCGCGGCGACCTCGTCGGCGAAGGCCCGCACTGATGCGACGCGGCCGTAACCGGCGGCGCTCAGCTCGA